>CBHYLO010000187.1:0-7868 GCA_966128675.1 uncultured bacterium
TCCGCGTCGGTCCCGTCGCCGCGCGCGCCGGCGAGGCGGCGTCGGGCTTCCTCGACGTGCCCGCGGGCGGCGACGGCGCCACGCGCGTGCCGGTGAGCGTGCTGCGCGGCCGCGAGGCGGGGCCGGTGCTCGCGCTCGTCGCGGGGACGCACGGCAGCGAGGTCGCGCCCATCGTCGCACTGCAGCGCCTGCGCGCGCGTGTCGATCCGGCGGCGCTGCGCGGCACGCTGGTGCTCGTCCACGTCGCGAACATGCCGAGCTTCCTCGGCCGCACCGTCTACTACTCGCCGGTCGATCGCAAGAACCTCAACCGCGTCTACCCCGGCCGCGTCGACGGCACGGTGAGCGAGCGCATCGCCGACGTGATCACGCGCGAGGTGATCGACCGCAGCGACTACCTGGTAGACATGCACGCCGGCGACGGCAACGAGTCGCTGCGCCCGTACACCTACTGGAGCCGCCTGGGCCTCGACGCCCGCGTCGACTCGCTCTCGCGCGAGATGGCGCTCGCGTGGGGCCACGATCACGTCGTCGTCAACGACGACCGGCCGCGCGACCGCGCGCGCAGCCTCTACACGCAGAACACCGCGCAGGTGCGCGGCAAGCCGTCCATCACCACCGAGACGGGCTACCTCGGCCTCCCCGAGCCCGAGATGGTGCGCATGAACGAGGAGGGCGCGATCCGGCTCATGCGCCACCTGGGCATGCTGCCGGCGATGGGCGCGCTGCGCGCCGAGGAGCGCGGCGGCGCGCCGCTGTACCTCGCGCGCACGGCGGTGCTCACCAGCCCCGCGACGGGCGTGTGGCACGCGAGCGTCGAGCGCGGGACGACGGTGCCGCAGGGCGCGCCCGTCGGCCGCGTGACGGACTTCTTCGGCGCGACGGTCGCCACGGTGCGCGCGCCGTTCGCGGGCGAGGTGCTCTACGTCATCGGCACGCCGGCGATGAGCGAGGGCGAGCCGGTGGCGATGCTCGGCCAGGCCACGGACAGCGTGCCCGCGCTGCAGCCGCCGCAGCCGGTGGAGGCGGTCTCGCTGCTGGGCGACACGCTGCGGCGCCCCGCGCTCGCGCCCGCGACGCAGCGGCGCATGGAGGCGCAGCTCGACTCCGCGCGCGCGATGCTCGCCGCGTCGCCCGCCAGCGCCGACGCGAAGATCTGGGTCGCGCGCCGGCTCGGCTACCTCGGGCGCTACCGCGACGCGATCGACGTCCTCACGCGCGCGGCGGCCGAGCATCCGGACGATCCGCGCATCTACCGCCATCGCGGGCATCGGTACCTGACCGTGCGCGACCTGCCGCGCGCCGTCGCGGACCTGGAGCGCGCCGCGACGCTGATGCGCGGCCGCCCCGACGAGATCGAGCCCGACGGCCAGCCGAACGTCCGCAACCAGCCGATCGGCACGCTGCAGTCGAACGTCTGGTACCACCTCGCGCTCGCGCGCTACCTCCAGGGCGACGACGCGCGCGCGCTGCAGGCGGCGCGCTCGGGGCTCGCGGTCTCGGGCAACCCGGATCGCCTGGTGTCGCAGACGTACTGGACCTACCTGATCCTGCGCCGCATGGGCCGCGACGCGGACGCGCGCGCGGCGCTGGCGCCGATCACGCGCGAGCTGGACGTGTTCGAGAACGAGAGCTACCACCGCCTGCTGCTGCTCTTCAAGGGCGCGCTGCCCGCGGACTCGGTGCTCGGCGGGCTCGGCTCGCCGTCGGACCTGTCGGCGGCGTATGGCGTGGCCGCCTGGCACGCGCTGGAAGGGCGCGCGGCGGAGAGCGCGGCGCTGCGCCAGCGCATCCTGTCGAGCGGGCAGTGGGCGTCGTTCGGCTACCTGGCCGCCGAGGCGGACGCGGCGCGGCAGCGGCGGCGCGCGAGCCGCTGACGGCGGCTCACTCCGCGTCGGGCACCACGTCGGCGAACAGCGCCGCGACGTCGAGCGTGAGCGGCGTCGCGACCGTTGGGGCGCGCCACGTCAGCACGTCGGTCCCGTACGTCGGATCCTCGCCGATCGTGCGATGCACCTCGATCGCACGTTCGCGCGGATCCACCAGCCACACCTCGCGGACGCCGAGTGCGAGGTAGGCGTCGACCTTGTAGCGGCGGTCGTACGCCTCCGTCGAGGGGCTGAGGACCTCGACCGCCAGCCACGGCTCGGTCATCTCCGCCCATTCCACGCCGGGCCGGCCCAGCGGCGAGACGACGAGGATGTCGGGCAGGAGACGTGTCGGTGGACCTCGGTGCACCGCGCCCACCGGGTAGACGCATCCGTGCGCACCCCGTCCCAGATGCTCGTGCAGGGCATACAGGATCTGCATCGAGATCCCCTGATGCCGGCTGCTCGGGAGCGGCGACACGATCAGCCACCCCTCGAGCAGCTCGTACCGATTCCCGTCGTCGGGGAAGCGGTCGACGTCCTCGACCGTGTACCGCGGCAGCGGCAGGGCGCGGGTGGGCATGGCCATACGCTACGTCCTCGGCGACGGGACCCGCAACTCGGCGGCATGGCGCCCGATGGGGGTATGCAGCCGCGCCACCCGTACCGTCGCGACGCACCGCGAGGCACGGCGCCGCCTGCCGCCCCTGGCACGAATGCGCGACGCGCGCGGATATTCGCGCCATGCGCCTCCTCCTGCTCGCGCTGCAGCTCGCCCAGGCACCCGGTGCCGCGCGCCAGGACGCCCGGTCGCCCGCCGACACCGCGACGTTCCTGCCCGTCGTCGCGTCGACGCGCACGTTCCTGATGCGCTGGCGCGTCGCGTGGCAGGAGACGCAGCGCGACCGCGGCCGCCATCGGCCGGGCGCGCGGGCCGAGCACCTGCGCGAGCTCGCGCGGCACTGTCACTTCGCCCTCACGCCGCTCGCCCTGCGGGCGCACGTCGTCACCGGGCCGACGACCGCGCACGCGACCTGTCCCACCTGGTATCCCGCGGGCGCGCCGCGCATCGAGGACGAGCGGCTGGGGATCGACGGCGCGCTCGACCCGAGCTTGCGGCCCGAGATCCGCGAGCGCCGCGACGCGCTCCGTGCGCTGCTCCGCACGGCCGCGCGCGCGGTGCCCGCCGACGTGGGCCTGGCGCGCCTCCGCGTCCGCTTCGCGCTCGACGCCGGGGACCTGGCCGACGCGTGGTCCGTCGCGACGGCGTGCGACGTCGAGGCGGGGGGGTGCGGCCGGCTGCGGGCCCTGGTGCTCCATCGGGGGGGCCCGGCCGCCGCGGCGCACGCGGCGTACCTCGCGGCGGCCGCCGCGATGCCCGACAGCGCGCGCTGCGCGTGGAACGACGTGCGCCCGCTGCTCGACGAGGAGCTGCGGCGCGACTACGCGCGCCTGCCGTGCGACGCGCGCGCCGACCTGGAGGCGCGCCTCTGGTGGCTCGCGGACCCGCTCTGGCTGGAGCCCGGCAACGAGCGCCGCGCCGAGCACTTCGCGCGCAGGGTGCAGGCGGGGCTGCTGGAGTTCGTCGGCGACGACGAGCGGCAGCGCTTCGCGCCGCGCAAGGGCGGCGAGTCGGTCGTCGAGGGCCTCGTGCGCTACGGCTGGCCGTCGCAGATGTACTGGACGAGCCACTTCGAGGACGACGAGCACGCGAAGTGGCTGCTGGCGCACGGGGCGGACACCGCGGCGCCGTACGTGGTGCGCGAGTACACGCGCGGCCGGCTGCACACCATGCCGGCGTCGCGGGCGCTGCTCGCGCCGCTCCGCGCCGCGCCCGACGACTGGCAGCTCACCGCGCCCGCGCGCGACGACGACTGGTGGCCGGTCGAGCACTACGCGCGCGACCGCAGCCGCCTCGTGCAGCTGCCCGCGGGCCAGTCGGTGATGCTGCGCCGCCACGACGCGACGCGCTTCGTGTGGGCGGGCGATCTCGACGCGGCGGCGCTCGCGCGCCGGGACGGCGACGGCGTGCGCGCGACGCTCTTCGCGTCGCGCGACGTGGGCCGCGTCGAGACGCTGGGCGCGTTCGCCGCCGCCGTCGGCAGGCCGCTGGTGGTGCACGAGCGCCTGCGGCCGGGCGCCGCGCTGCTCGGCATCGAGCTGCCCGGCGACGAGGCGCGCGCGGCCGCGCGCACGCGCTTCGGCGTGGAGGTGCCCGCGACGCTCGCCGCGCTGGCCGGCGGACGCGCGCTCTCCGCGCCGCTGCTGTTCGACCCGCCGCGCGACGCCGCGGCCACGGTCGCCCTCGACGCGGACGACGCCATCGGGCGCATGCTGGGCACCACCACGCTCGCGGGCACGCGCCGCGTCGGCATCTACTGGGAGTCGTACGGCTTCGCGGCCACCGACACGGTGGACGTCGAGGTGCGCATCACGCGCCGCGACCGGCCCGGCGTCCTGGAGCGCCTGCTCGCGCGCGTGGCCGGCCGCGACGACGGCGAGACGGTCGGCACGCGGTGGCGCGAGCAGCCCGGCAGCAGCCGCGCGATCCAGCTCGTCGAGGGCGACGTGCCGCTCCAGATGCGCAGCCTCGTGCTCGACCTCGGCCGCCTGGAGCACGGCCGCTACGCGGTGAGCCTCGCGGTGCGCGACGCGCGCGGGCGCGCGGCCACGAGCGAGCGCGAGATCGCGCTGCGCTGACGCCGCCCGCCCCGCGGGTTAGCTTCCGCCCGCCACCCGACCGCCACCGCACGGAGCGAGAGCATGGACCACACGCCGGGATTCCTGAAGCTCGTGGACGAGGCGCGCGCGCGCGTCCGCGAGATCGACGTCGACACGGCGCGGGCGCGGCAGGCCGCCGGCGCGCGGCTGATCGACGTGCGCGAGGACCTCGAGTACGCCGCCGGCCACGCCGCGGGCGCCGAGCACCTGGGGAAGGGCGTCATCGAGCGCGACGCCGAGCGGCGCATCCCCGATCCCGCGACCGAGATCGTGCTCTACTGCGGCGGCGGCTACCGCTCGGCGCTCGCCGCCGACGCGCTGCAGCGCATGGGCTACACGAACGTCGCGTCGATGGCGGGCGGCTGGCGCGCGTGGCAGGCCGCCGGCGCGCCGGTGGAGGCGCCGGGCGAGATGCCCGCGACCGCGCGCGACACGGCGGACGGCGAGGCCGCGCGCTGAGCGCGCACGCGGTCGCGCCCGACCTCCCGCCCAACGTCCCGCGGCGTCACGCGCCGCGGCTGCAGGCGCTCGGCCGCCTGGGGCTGCGCGCCATCGGCTGGCGCGTCGAGAACGCGCCGCCCGACCTCGCGAAGATGGTCGTCGTCATCGCGCCGCACACGTCCAACTGGGACTTCCCGATCGGCGTGCTGGCGATGTTCGCGCTCGACCTGGACCCGCGCTGGCTCGGCAAGCACACGCTCTTCCGCGGGCCGTTCGGCGCGCTGCTGCGGCGCATCGGCGGCATGCCAGTGCGCCGCCACGGCGGCGGCGCGAGCGGCCGCGACGACACGGTCGCGCACGTGGTCGAGACCTTCCGCACCAGCGAGCGCCTGCTACTTGCGCTCGCGCCCGAGGGCACGCGCCGCCGCGTGCAGCGCTGGAAGTCCGGCTACTACGTCATCGCCGAGTCGGCCGGCGTGCCGGTCGTGCCGGCGTGGATCGACTGGTCGCGCCGCGTCGTCGGCTTCGGCGCGCCGATGCGGGCGGAGGGCGGCGCCGACGCCATGAGCGCGCGCCTCGCCGCCTCCTTCCACGCCGGCATGGCGCGCCGCCCCGACGCCTACTGAGCGCGCACCACGGGCTACTCGTACTCGCTGTCGTCGCGCTTCGGGTCCTTGTCGCGATTCCCCGGGCGCGCGCGCTCGTTCTGGTCGCCGCGCTGGTTGCCGCCCTGCTTGCTGTGCAGCTTCTGCTCCAGCTTCTCCTGGTGCGACGCGTTCTCCGGCACCTCCGCGCGCTGCTTGCTCGCGCCCTGCGTCGCGTGCATCTCGCTCGGCGACTTGCCCTGCTCGCGCGCCTCGCGCGCGGCGTCGCGCCGCTGCTCGTCGTTGCCTTCCATGTTGCGCTGCTGGCCGGCCATCGGGACCTCCAATTGACGTCGGGTGGACCGGCTTCCCGAGTCAACATCCGTACCCGGGACGGCCGCCGACGCGGAATGGCTCGGCATGCCCTGCCGGGGCCCGCGCTCGCGGGCTAGTGTTGCGGCATGGCCGACGATGCCCCGCTTCCCGACGATCCGCACGCCGTCCCCGACTGGCTGCTCGGCCGCTGGCGGCTGCTGCGCGCCGAGAGCGCGCTCGACTTCGCGCCGGGCGTGTGCATGGACTTCCGCCGCGGCGGCCGGCTCCTCTACTCGTTCTCGGTCGAGGGGCACGCGCAGACGGTGCCGCTGATCTACCAGGTCGAGGGCGACGTGCTGCGCACCGACAACCCCGCCGCCACGCACGCCGTCGAGACGCACTACGCGCTCGGCGCCGGCGGCGTGCTCGTGCTCGACTTCTCGGGCGCGCGCGCGTGGTTCGTGAAGGAGACGGGGTGAGCGACGCGCGCGGCCACGCGGCGTTCTTCCAGGACGCGCCGCGCGTCGGCGATCCGTGGGCGGACGACGTCGCGCTGCAGGCCGCGCTGCGCCGCCTGCTCCCGGCGGACGCGCTAGCGGACGCGATGCCGGCGCTGGCGCGCATGGGCGCGCGCGCGGGCGGCGGCCTGCTCGCGCTGGCCGACGCGGCGGAGGCCGCGCCGCCGCGCCACGTGCCGTACGACGCGTGGGGGCGCCGCGTCGACCGCATCGAGGTCAGCGACGCGTGGCGCGCGCTCGACCGCGCGAGCGCGGAGGAAGGCCTCGTCGCGGTCGCGTACGAGCGGCCGTGGGGCGCGCACTCGCGCGTCGTGCAGATGGCGCTGCTGCAGCTGTTCCATCCCTCGTCGGCGGTGTACAGCTGCCCGCTGGCGATGACCGACGGCGCCGCGCGCTCCCTGTCGCTGATGGCGGGCGACGACGCGGTGCTGCGCGACGCGCTCGCGCACCTCACGTCGCGCGACCCGGCCGCGTTCTGGACGTCGGGGCAGTGGATGACCGAGCGCACCGGCGGCTCCGACGTGTCGATGACCGGCACGCGCGCCGAGCCCGCGGACGACGGCACGTGGCGCCTGCACGGCACGAAGTGGTTCACGTCCGCGACGACGTCGCAGATGGCGATGACGCTCGCGCGCCTGCCCGGCGCGCCCGACGGCAGCCGCGGCCTGTCGCTGTTCTACGTGCCGCTCGCGCGCGATGCCGACGGACTGCTGCCCGGCATCGTCGTGCACCGCCTGAAGGAGAAGCTCGGCACGCACGCGCTGCCGACCGCGGAGCTGACGCTCGACGGCACGCCCGCGCGGCTCGTCGGCGGCGCGGGCGAGGGCGTGCGCCGCATCGCGACGCTGTTCAACGTCACGCGCGTCTGGAACGCCGCCTGCGCGGCCGGCGGGATGCGGCGCGCGGTGGCGCTCGCGCGCGACTACGCGGCGCGGCGCGTCGCCTTCGGGAAGCGGCTGCGCGAGCATCCGCTGCACGCCGAGACGCTGGCGGCGCTGGAGGTCGAGGCGCGCGGCGCGCTGCAGCTCGTGCTGCACGTCGCCGCGCTGCTCGGCCGCGAGGAGTGCGGGCTGGCGACCGACGGCGAGCGCGCGGCGCTGCGGCTGCTGACGCCCGTCGCGAAGCTGCTCACGGGCAGGCAGGCCGTCGCCGTCGCGAGCGAGGCGCTGGAGGCGTTCGGCGGCGCGGGCTACGTCGAGGACACGGGGCTGCCGCGCCTGCTGCGCGACGCGCAGGTGCTGGCGATCTGGGAGGGCACGACCAACGTCCTCGCGCTCGACGTGCTGCGCGCCATCGAGCGCGAGGACGCGCTGGCGCCGCACCTGGCCGACCTCGACGCACGGCTGCGCGCGCTGCCGGCGTCGGAGGCGCTGGCGCCGCCGGCCGCGGCCGTGCGCGCGGCGCTCGCGCGGCTGGGCGCG
>CBHYLO010000188.1:0-7819 GCA_966128675.1 uncultured bacterium
TTCGGCCGCCACCGGCAGCCGTACATCGACATCGCGTTCGCCGACTGGCCCGTGCTCACGGTGCTCGTGCCGGCGCACAACGAGGAGCGCGTCATCGCGCACGCGCTCGACGCGCTGCTGGCGTCCGACTACCCGGCCGATCGCTTCGTCGTTGTGCCGATCGACGACCGGTCGACGGACGGCACGTGGCGCATCCTCGAGGACTACGCCGCGCGCTTTCCCGGACGCGTGCTGCCGCGCCGGCGCACCGACGGGAGCATGCCGGGCAAGGCCGCGGGCCTCGATGAGGTCAGCCGCGACGCCGGCGGCGACGTCCACATCGTCTTCGACGCCGACTACGTGCCGGGCCCGCGCCTGCTGCGGCAGCTCGCCGCGCCGTTCCTCGATCCCGAGGTGGGCGCGGTGATGGGGCGCGTCGTGCCGCTCAACGTCGGCGACGCGCTGCTGCCGCGCCTCCTCGACCTGGAGCGCTCCGCCGGCTACCAGGTCGACCAGCAGGCGCGCATGAACCTCGGCCTCGTGCCCCAGTACGGCGGCACCGTCGGCGGCGTGCGCGTGGCCGCGCTCCGGCAGGTCGGCGGCTGGCGCACCGACACGCTGGCCGAGGACACCGACATGACGCTGCGCCTCGTGCTCGAGGGGTGGAGCGTCGTGTACCAGAACCGCTCGGAGTGCTACGAGGAGGTGCCCGAGTCGTGGCCCGCGCGCGAGCGGCAGATCCGCCGCTGGGCTAGCGGGCACACGCAGGCCTTCGCGCGCTACGCGGGGCGCCTGCTGCGCAACCCGAGCCGCCTGCCGTGGTGGACGGTCGCCGACGGCCTGCTGCTGCTCGGCGTGTACCTCGTGCCGGTCGTGATGCTGCTCGGCTGGGTGTGCACGCTGCTGCTCTTCTACGCCGGCCATCCGCCGGGCTACCTGCCGCTCGCGTTCCTGGTCGTCTCCTCGTTCAACACCATCGGCAACTTCGCCGCCTTCTTCGAGGTGGCGGCCGCGGTGCGCCTGGACGGGTCGCGCCATCGCGTGCGCTTGCTGCCGCTGCTGTTCATGGGCTTCCTCGTCAGCTTCGCGGCGTCGCTGCGTGCGACGTTCTCGCGCGGCTCGTGGCGCCGCCGACAGGGGCCCGTGCAGTGGGACAAGACGGAGCGCTACCGCAATCCGTCCGCCGATCTCGCGACGCTGCTCGCGAGCACGCGCCACCCGTCGCCGGGCGCGGAACGCGCGGGTGAGGCGCCGGCCGGCGTGCACGACCTCGGGAGCGTGGCCTCGTGAGCGAGGGACTCGCCGCCGTGCTGCTGCTGCTCGCGTTCGTCGCGTGGATGCTGCTGCCGCTCGTCCCCGCGCTGCTGGAGCTGCTGCGCCCCACGGACGCGACGCCGCTCGCGATGGTCGGCCAGGATGCGGGCGAGCTGACGTACTTCGCCGACCGGTTCCGCGGCTACCTGGACGAGCAGCTGGCGCGCTCGCCCGATGCGTCGACCGCGAGCGCGGGACGCTTCGCCGACGGCACGCCGTGGGTGCGGATGCCGGCGGCCGCGCACGAGCCGGCGCCGGCGCGCGTCGACGCGGTCGTGCTGGCGGAGCCAGGCACGCGGCTGCCGTCGGACGGGGTGTACACGATGGAGCTGTTCGCGCGCGGCGACCTGACCTGCGGCGCGCGGACCGTCGTGCGTGCGCTGCTCGCCGACGGGGCGTGCGAGCTGGGCGCCGGCTCGGACGTGCTCCGATGGGTGCACGCCGAGGGGGTGTTGCGGGTGGGTGTGGACGCGACGCTGCACGGCCGCGCGACGTCGCACGCGGCGATCGAGCTGGGTCCCGGCGTGCGCTTCGCCCGCCTGCGCGCGCCGCGCATCGCGTCGCGCGGCGCGCCGGAGACCGACCCGATCCCGCCGGCCGTGGCGGACGAGCCCCCGACGCTCCCGACGCTCACGCCGTTCGTGCCGGCCGGCGCGACGCGCCTGGGCGACGGCTACCTGCGCGTCGACGGCTCGCTGGTCGTGCCGCCGCGCTCCCTGGTGGAGGCGAACCTGATCGTCCGCGGCGACCTGCGGCTGGAGGCGGGCAGCCGCGTGCAGGGGGCCGTGAAGGCGCACGGCTCGGTGACGGTCGGCCGCGACGTGGTGGTGGACGGCGCGGTGGTCGCGCAGCGCGAGGTGCACGTGGACGCCGGCGCGCAGCTGCTGGGCGTGGTGATCGCGGAGGGCGCGGTGGCGCTGGCGGCGCGCGTGCAGGTGGGTCGCCCCGACCGGCCGGCGACGATCGCGGCGCCGCACGTGCGGATCGCGCCGCACGTGACCGTGCACGGCGCCATCAACACCGTGGACGGCGCGGTGCTGGACGACGCCTCGCCCGCCGTCCGGACGCTGCACACCGCCGCCTGAGAGGCGGCCGCTCGACGGCTCGCGAGGGCTGGAACGCCGAACGGGCGCCCGCATGCGGGCGCCCGTTCGTGTGTCGTGGTGCGTGGACGGCGCGAGGCGCCGTCGGCTCACCAGCGGTAGTGCGCGAAGGCCTTGTTCGCCTCGGCCATGCGATGCGTGTCC
Organism: uncultured bacterium; assembly: GCA_966128675.1. Classification (GTDB taxonomy): domain Bacteria; phylum Gemmatimonadota; class Gemmatimonadetes; order Gemmatimonadales; family Gemmatimonadaceae; genus Roseisolibacter. Next base: position 2,541 of record CBHYLO010000188.1, read on the forward strand.
TCCTTCTTCTTGACCGCGTTGCCCTCGCCGCGCGAGGCCGCGATCACCTCGGCCGCGAGCTTCTCGGGCATCGACTTCTCGTTGCGGTCGCGCGAGTAGGAGATCAGCCAGCGCATCGCGAGCGCGTTGCGGCGCTCCGGGCGCACCTCGACGGGGACCTGGTAGGTCGCGCCGCCGACGCGGCGGCTCTTGACCTCGACCACCGGCTTGAGGTTGGCGAGCGCCTGCTTGAAGACGTTCACGCCGGGCTGGCTGGTGCGCGCCTCGACGAGGTCCATGGCGCCGTAGAAGATGCGCTCGGCCGTGGACTTCTTCCCCTGGTACATCAGGGAGTTGATGAACTTCGAGACGGTCTGGCTGTCGTACCGGGCGTCCGCCAGGACGGGACGCTTCACGGCGCTCTTGCGGCGGCTCACTTCTTCTTCCCTCCCTTGCCGGCCGCGGCGGCCTGGCCCGGCTTCGGCTTCTTGGTGCCGTACTTGGAGCGGCTGCGGTTGCGACCGTTCACGCCCGAGGCGTCGAGGGTGCCGCGCACGATGTGGTAGCGCACGCCCGGCAGGTCCTTCACACGGCCGCCGCGCACGAGCACGATCGAGTGCTCCTGCAGGTTGTGGCCCTCGCCGGGGATGTAGGCGATGACCTCGAACCCGTTCGTGAGGCGGACCTTGGCGACCTTGCGGAGCGCGGAGTTCGGCTTCTTGGGCGTCGTGGTGTAGACGCGCGTGCAGACGCCACGCTTGAACGGATTGTTCTTGAGCGCGGGCGACTTCGACTTGTCGACGACGCCCTGACGGGCGCGCCGGACCAGCTGATTGATTGTCGGCATGGAGATGGATCGACAACGGATTCTGACGCCCCCAGAGCTGGGGCGCCTCAGACCGATGAAGGTAGCCCATCCGGTAGGGCCGGTCAACCGTGCCCGGTGCCGTAACTGCCCGTGCCGCCGATGGATGTGCGCGCTCGCCGGGGGGCCCGCCCGGCGCCGCCCGATGCTGCCCGGCGCGGCCGCAGGACCGGGCGCCCCGAATGCACGACGGGGCGGCACCCGAAGGTGGCGCCCCGTCCGGTCCGGCGTCCTGAGGGGCGGGGTGGCGCGCCGCAGGGGGCGATCCGCGTCCGATCGCTCAGACGTTGTTGCGGCGGCGGCGGGCGACGAGGCCCAGCGCGCCCATGCCCGTGGCGAGCAGCATGTAGGTCGACGGCTCCGGGACGACGCTGTTGACGACCGCACCGCGGATCGTCTGCGTGCCCGTCGACGGGGCGTTGATCGACGTGAAGCCCTGGCCGAAGCGCTCGACCTCGTACGTCACCGGGCCGATGGTCTCGAAGCGGTCCGGGTTGTTCCAGTTGATGAAGGCCTGCGAGGCCGTGCCGCTGATCGTGCCGCCGAACAGACCGCCCACGACGCCCGAGCCGGCCGTCGGCGACGTCTGGATGATGCGCATCCAGATCTGCTGGCCCGACAGGTCGAGGCTGGCGCTGCTCGTGCCGCTGGCCGTCACGGTGCCGTAGTCGATGAACGAGAACGGCACGCCCGAGACGGTCGTCGTCGGCTGACCCGCGAAGCGGAGCTCGTACGAGGCGGTCGCGTTCGAGAAGACCTTGAACACGTCGGTGCCGAACGTCACGCCGTCGAAGCTGTACTGCGTGCTGTAGCACACGTCCGTGTCGAGGATCGTCGCCACGCCACACGTGGCCGCGATGCTCCCGACCTGCGCGCCGGCGACCGACGCGCTCACCGCGACGACGCCCAGCGCCGTGGTGATCTTCCGCACGATGTTCTTCATGTCTCCCTCGTCCTTGGTTTCAGGTTTCCCCCAACGCGCGACCAACTTACGCCGTGCAAAACTCCTATTGCAAGACACGCGACCACAGCCGTGAGAGGCGTGTCATCGGCAGGTCGTAACTCTTCACCAGACATCGAGTTAGCGACCAAGCCGTCGTGCCCGTACAGCCCGCGGCGTGACGCGATCGTGCCCCGATCGAGGCGAGAGTGCAGCGCCGTTGCGCCAACTTCCGTGGCGTGGATGCAACACCTGCTGCCTCGATCCTCGAACCGCCCTGTGCCGCGGGTCAGCCGACACAGCAGCAAACGTCGGGCCGCGGTGAGAGGTCCGTCACACTCGCGTCGCGGCGGGCGCCTCCGGTCGCGCGGCGCCGCACGAGGGAGCGCCACGACGGAGCGCCACGACGTGACGAGGGCGCTGCGTCGAGACGTACGAAGGGCCGGCGAGACCAAGTCTCGCCGGCCCTTCGTGTCACCCGCGGTCGGACCGCGGGGCGTGCTCAGTCCTTCTCGGCCGCGAAGCTCGGGAGCCCGAGGGCGTCGAGCATCCCCGCCCCATCGGCCGGCGCCCCGACCTCGGCCGGGAGCTCGGGCAGCGACCCGCTCTCCACGTCGATGTCGTTGTACCGGTACATCCCCGTGCCCGCCGGGATGAGGTGGCCGATGATGATGTTCTCCTTGAGGCCCAGCAGGTCGTCCTTCGCGCCGCGGATGGCCGCGTCGGTCAGCACGCGCGTGGTCTCCTGGAACGAGGCCGCCGAGACGAACGACTGCGTCGTGAGCGACGCCTTCGTGATCCCGAGGAGCAGCGGCTCCGACGTCGCGGGCTCGAGGCCCTCCGTCTTCGACTGCTCGTTGACCTCGCGGAACGTGCCCTTGTCGACGTGCTCCGCCTCCAGGAACTCCGTCTGCCCGCTCTCGACGATGCGGATCTTCTGGAGCATCTGGCGCACGATCACGCCGATGTGCTTGTCGTTGATCTTCACGCCCTGCAGGCGGTAGACCTCCTGCACCTCGTTCAGGAGGTACTCCTGCACGGCGCGCGGGCCCTTGATCCGCAGGATGTCGTGCGGGTTCACCGGCCCCTCGGACAGACGGTCGCCGGCGCGCACGCGGTCGCCCTCGTGCACGCGCAGGTGCTTGCCCGACGCCACCTCGTACAGGTGCGCCTCCGCGCCCTCGATCGTGGCGCCGTTGGCCTCGATCGGGTGCACGTAGATCTCGCGCTTGCCGCGCTTGATGTCGCCGAACCGCACGACGCCGTCGATCTCCGAGATGGTCGCCGGATCCTTCGGCTTGCGCGCCTCGAAGAGCTCGGCCACGCGCGGCAGACCGCCCGTGATGTCGCGCGTCTTGTAGGCCTCGCGGCTGATCTTGGCCATGATGGTGCCGGCCGAGATCTGCTCCCCGTCGTCGACGGTGAGCACGGCGCCCACCGGGATGACGAAGTCGCGCACGCGCTTCTCCTTCCCGCCCACGTCCTGCCAGATCTCGATGTGCGGGTGGAGCTTCTTCTCGCGGTCCTCGATGACGGCGCGCTGACGCAGACCCGTCAGCTCGTCGAGCTCCTCGGACACCGTCTCGTCCTCGACCAGGTCGACGAACCGGATGGTGCCGGACACGTCGGCGATGATCGGGTTCGAGTACGGGTCCCAGCTGAAGATCACCTCGTCGCGCGTGACCGGCTGCTTGTCCTCGACCATCAGGATCGCGCCGAGCGGCACCTGCAGGCGCGCGCCCACTGCGGCGTTCGGGTCGTTCGAGGTGCGGATGATGATCTCGCCCTCGTACGACGTCACGATGCGCTGCCCCTCGGGGTTGCGCACGAACACCAGGCGGTCGCCGAACTCGATGGTGCCCGCGACCTTCGACTTGCGCGCCGTCTGCTCGGCGATACGGGAGGCCGTACCACCGATGTGGAAGGTGCGCAGCGTCAGCTGCGTGCCCGGCTCGCCGATCGACTGCGCGGCGATGATGCCCACCGCCTCGCCGAGGTCCACCATCGCCATCGTCGCCAGGTTGCGGCCGTAGCACATCCGGCACAGCCCGCGCTTCGCCTCGCACGTGAGGACGGAGCGGATGCGGATCGTCTCGATCCCCGCCTCCTCGATCTCGTGCGCGGTGTCCTCGTCGAGCAGCTGCCCCGCCTCGGCCAGCAGGCGCGGACGGCCGCTCTCGTCGGTCATCTGCGGATCGTAGACCTCCTCGGCGGCGACGTTGCCGACGATGCGCTCGCTCAGCGCCTCGATGATGTCCTCGCCCTCCTTCAGGGCGGCGACCTCGAGGCCCATGATCGTGCCGCAATCCTCCTCGGTGATCGTCACGTCCTGCGCGACGTCCACGAGGCGGCGCGTCAGGTAGCCGGCGTCGGCCGTCTTCAGCGCCGTGTCGGCCAGACCCTTTCGGGCGCCGTGCGTCGACGAGAAGTACTCGAGGACCGAGAGGCCCTCGCGGAAGTTCGACTTGATCGGGTTCTCGATGATCTCGCCGATGCCGCCCGTCAGCTTCTTCTGGGGCTTGGCCATGAGGCCGCGCATCCCGGCGAGCTGGCGGATCTGGTCGCGGCTACCACGGGCGCCGGAGTCGAACATCATGAACACCGGGTTGAAGCCGCCCTTGTCCTGCCGGAGCGACTTCACCATGGCGTCCGCGATGTCCGTGTTCGCGTGCGTCCAGGTGTCGATCACCTTGTTGTAGCGCTCGCCGTTCGTGATGTTGCCGGTCGAGTACGCGCGCTGGAAGCGCTCGACGCGCTCCTCGGCCTCGCGCAGCAGGACCTCCTTCTCGGCGGGGATGTGCAGGTCCTCGATGCCGATCGAGACGCCGCCGCGCGTGGAGTTCGCGAAGCCGAACGCCTTCAGGCGGTCGAGGAACTGGACCGTCTCCGCGAGACCGGCCCGACGGTAGCTCTGGAACACGAGCTCCCCGAGGGCCTTCTTCTTCATGTCGCGGTTCTGGAACGGCAGCGCCGCCGGGATGATCGCGTTGAACAGCACGCGCCCCGCCGTCGTCGGCTCCCAGCGCCGCCCGCCCTCGTCGTCCATCATGAAGCGGATGATCGACGCGTACTTCAGGCGGCCGAGCGCCATCGCCATCTCGACCTCGCCGACGGTGCCGAACGCCTTGAGGGCGCGCGCCTTCACCGGATCCTTGAGGTACGACTCGAAGTCCGCCGGGGCCTTGGTCGCGAAGTAGCAGCCCAGCACGATGTCCTGCGACGGCTCGGCCACCGGACGCCCGTCCGACGGCTTGAGCACGTTGTTGCTGGACAGCATGAGGACGCGCGCCTCGGTCTGCGCCTCGAACGAGAGCGGCACGTGCACGGCCATCTGGTCGCCGTCGAAGTCGGCGTTGAACGCCGCGCAGACGAGCGGGTGGATGCGGATGGCCTTGCCCTCGACCAGCACCGGCTCGAACGCCTGGATGCCCAGGCGGTGCAGCGTCGGCGCGCGGTTGAGGAGGACCGGGTGGTCCTTGATGATCTCCTCGAGGA
>CBHYLO010000189.1:0-7805 GCA_966128675.1 uncultured bacterium
GCTCAAGAAGGCGGGAGCCCTGGATTCCCGCCTCCGCGGGAATGACGGAGATGAGGCGCGGGATTTCTCTTCGATCAGCCGCTGGACCTCGCAGCGGCAGGGGGGGCCCGGCGGGGGGGGGTTATGTGCCCCAACCGCGCCCCAGGGGCCGCCCGGGGCCCCCCCCCCCCCCCCCCGCCCGCGGCCCCCCCCGGCCGGCGGGCCCCTGGGGCGGGGCGCCGGCGCCCGTCTCGCGTCGTGGGACCGCGCGGGCGGTCCCGAGGCGCCGTCCGGGTGGCGTGGGAAATGCGGCCCCCTCGATCCATGTCCCCCCGTCGCTCGACGCCGCGACCTGCTCCAGCGTCCGGCACCGGCGTGCCCGGCTACGACGCGCGCGTCGAGGCGCTGTGCCGCGACGTCGCGCATCGCGTCCGGCCGCTGTTCGGGGAGATGAGCGAGGACGAGGTGCTGCACCTGGCGCGCCGGTGCGTGCACACGGCGCTGGCGTCGCGCCTGGACGAGACCCCGTGAGGCCCGCCATGTGGAACGACACGCGGAATGACGCGCGCAACGACGCGCGAAAGGGCGCGCGCAGCGGCGCGCGCGATGCCGACGGCCGCACGGCCGTCGCAGGCGCCGGACCGGACCCGTCGCCGTCGCTGTCGGTGCCGAGCGCGTACCGCGAGGACGGCGTCGCGCTCGTGGCGCTGATGGAGGACCTCACGGTGCGGCTGCGCGACGTGCGCGGCGCGCTGCCGCCGCTGGGCTGCGAGACGCTCGGGCGCGAGCTCGCGCGCGCCCGCCGGCGCGCGGACCGTCGGGCGCGGCGCTCGGCGGAGTCGGACCGCGCGGGCGCGGCCGCGTGCCGCCTCGCGCCGCAGGCCCTCCCATCCCTCCCCCCCTCTCGCCGGAGCCGGAGCATGGAGACGCCCGTTCGCAGCACCCCGGCCGCGTCGTACACCGTCAGCGCCCAGGACCGCCGCGCCGGCGACCTCCGCCTCGACGTCGAGGGCCGGCTGCGTCGCGCCTGCGCGGAGATGTCCGCGGAGGCGTTCGAGACCGTGGTGTCCGACGTGGTCGCGTTCCGCCTGCGCTGGGAGCTGCGCGAGCCCTGCTGGTGAGGCGCGTCAGGCGGGCGGCGCGCCGAGCCCGTCCAGCCGCAGCTCCCGCAGCTGCACGCGCAGCGCGGCCGCGCCGATCACGCCGTCGCGCGCGTCCGCCGGGCTGACCGGATCCTCGGCCGCCATGTAGACCGCGTCGTACAGCTCGTCGAACCAGTCGCGCTCCGCCTCGGCCAGGCGCGCGTCCTCGTCGACGCTGCCGGCCGCGTCCACGACCGCCGCGCGCAGCGGCGCGTACGCGCCGCCCGCGGGGAAGGCGGCGACCGCGCGGCGGATGGGATCGAGCGGTGACGGCATGCGGGCGACGCGAGGCGCGGGTCAGTGCGCGCCGCGCGCACGGCGCGGCGGACGCGCTGCATCATGCTCGGCGCGTCGCGGCGGCGCCACCCGCGCGCGTCGCGTCAGGGCCCGCGCAGGCGCGCCTGCTGCTCCCAGCGGTGGCGGCGGCGCGCGATGGCGCGCACGAGGTGCAGGAACTCGGTCTCCGGCATCCCGTCGGTCACCGGGCGCAGGCGTCGCACGAGCTCCGCGACCAGCGCCTCGACTTCGGGGGGATCGGAGACCTGCGCATGGCTGGGGAGATCGCTCGGGGCGTCGGTCATGCCGCTCCCCAAAGCGAGGCCGGCGCCAGCGCCCGCCGGGCGACGTGACGTGCGCCACGCCGCGCCCGAGGTCGTCGCGCGGCGCGCGGGGCGGCGCGTCACACGCCGAACTGCCGCAGGTGGTGGTCCATGTGCTTGTAGCCCAGCCACCCCCACTGCGCGGCGGTGAGCGGCCCGAAGAACGGATGCTCCGGCCACGACGTCGGCGGCGCGTCGAAGCGCCCGACCAGCGCCGCGCAGTGCGCCCGCTCCGCGCCCCAGTCCTCGGCCGTGCGCGCGATCAGCTCCGGCGCGGTCGGCACGCCCTTCGGGATCGGCAGCACGTACAGCAGCAGGTGCTTCACCGGGAAGGCGCGCGCGATCGCGACGTGCCGGGGCGTGCACGACAGCTCGCCGAACGCCATGCGCAGCGCGTCGGTGAGGTGCGCCAGCACCTGCGGCGCGGTCATGCGACCCCACGCGGGCGTGGCGTCGGGCGTGAGCCGCGCGAGTCGCGCGAGCACGGCGGCGCGCGTGGACGCGTCGGCGAGCGTGGGCATGAGGCGACGGGTGGGAGGGTCACGCGCGCTCGGGTGCGCGCGACCGTCACCATGACGCGCGCGCCGGCGATGCGCCAGGGCGCGCACCCACCCACGCGCCCACCCACGCGCCCACCCACGCGCCCACCCACGCGCCCACCCGCGCGCCCACCCGCGCGCCCACCCGCGCGCCCACCCGCGCGCCCACCCGCGCATCGCCGGCATCCAGGGCACGCGGCCTGCGCGCTCGCGGCCTCCCCACGCGCACCGGGGACGCGCGGGCACCACGGACGACCACGGGCGGCCACCGCCGAGCACACAGGAGCGCGTCATGGACACCGCGCTGGAGCGGGACGCAGGGAGCACGAACGGAGCGACAGGAGGGCGGCTCGGCACCGCGCTCGGGCCCGAGGCGCGGCCCGACGCCGAGCGTACGACGCCGTACCAACGGATCGCGAACGACGACCGCGGCACCGGCGGCGAGAGCAGCGCCGACTTCCTCGGCTACTTCAGCATCGGGCTGGGCCTCGCCGAGGTGCTCGCGCCGCGCGTGATGGCACGGGTGATCGGCGTGAAGGAGCCCGACGACACCAACGTCGCCACGATGCGCGCGATGGGGCTGCGCGAGATCGGCAGCGGGCTCGCGATCCTCTCCAACCAGCATCCGGAGAAGGCCGTGTGGTCGCGCGTCGCCGGCGACATGGTGGACCTCGCGCTGCTCGGCCGCACGATGGCGAATCCCGAGAACGACCGCGGGCGCACGACGTTCGCGGTCGCGAACGTGCTCGCGGTGACGGCGCTCGACGTCATGACCGCGCGGCAGCTCTCGCAGCAGCCGCGCACCGCGACCGCGGCGCGCATGGCGCAGGGCATCGTGCGCACGAAGCGCAGCGTCACCGTGCGCCGCCCGGTGGAGGAGGTGTACGCGTTCTGGCACGACTTCGAGAACCTGCCGCGCTTCATGCGGCACCTCGAGTCGGTGCAGGTCACCGGCGAGGGCCGGTCGCACTGGAAGGCGCTGGCGCCCGCGGGCCGCACCGTGGAGTGGGACGCCGAGACGACCGACGACGTGCCCAACGAGTGCATCGCGTGGCGCTCGCTGCCGGGCGCCGACGTCCAGAACCGGGGCGTCGTCGAGTTCGCGCCCGCGCCGGGTGGGCGCGGCACCGAGGTGCGCGTGACGCTCGAGTACGATCCGCCGCTCGGCAAGCTCGGCTCCAAGGCCGCGATGCTGTTCCGCGAGGAGCCGGGCCAGCAGGTGCAGGACGACCTGCGGCACTTCAAGCAGGTGATGGAGACCGGCGAGATCGTGCTCTCCGACGCGACCAAGCAGCGGGGCCCGCATCCGGCGCAGCCCAACGAAGAACCCGTGCAGCTCTGAGGTGACGTGATGAAGGCGACGTGCTGGATGGGGCCGAACCGCATGCAGGTGCGCGAGGTGCCGGACCCGAAGATCCTGAACCAGCGGGACTGCATCGTGAAGGTCACCTCGACGGCGATCTGCGGATCGGACCTGCACCTCTACAACGGCTTCCTGCCGCTGATGGAGCCCGGCGACATCCTCGGCCACGAGTTCATGGGCGAGGTCGTCGAGGTGGGCAACCGCGTCAGCAACCTGAAGGTCGGCGACCGCGTGGTGGTCCCCTTCCCCATCGCCTGCGGCAACTGCGGCGCGTGCGAGGCGGGCGCGACGTCGCTGTGCGAGAACTCGAACCCCAACGCGCACATCGCCGAGAAGATGCTCGGCCACTCGCCGTCGGGGATCCTCGGGTACTCGCACCTGACGGGCGGCTTCGCGGGCGGGCAGGCGGAGTACGCGCGCGTGCCGTTCGCGGACTTCGGGCCGTTCAAGGTGCCGGACGACCTCACCGACGAGCAGGTGCTCTTCCTCTCCGACATCCTGCCGACCGGCTACATGGGCGCGGAGATGTGCGGCATCAAGCCCGGCGACACGGTCGCGGTGTGGGGGTGCGGCCCGGTGGGGCTGTTCGCGATCGCGAGCGCGTACCTGCTGGGCGCCGAGAAGGTGATCGCGATCGACCGCTTCGAGTACCGGCTGAAGCGCGCGCGCGAGCAGGCGGGCGCGATCACGATCAACTACGCGGAGGTCGACAGCGTCCCCGACGTGCTGACGGACCTCACCGCGGGGCGCGGCCCGGACCACTGCATCGACGCGGTGGGGGCCGAGGGGCACACGCACGGCGTGCAGTACGTGCACGACCGCGCGAAGCAGGCGCTGCGCATGCAGACCGACCGGCCGATCGCGCTGCGCGAGGCGATCATGTCGTGCGGCAACGGCGGGACGGTGTCGGTGATCGGCGTCTATACGGGGCTGATCGACAAGTTCCCGATGAACGCGGTGATGAACCGCTCGCTCACGATCAAGACCGGGCAGTGCCACGTGCACCGCTACATGCAGCCGCTGCTGGCGCGCATCCAGAAGGGCGAGCTCGATCCGACGTTCGTGATCTCGCACCGGCTGCCGCTCGACCAGGCGGCGCACGGCTACAAGATCTTCAACGACAAGCTGGACGATTGCGAGAAGGTGGTGCTCAAGGCGTCGTGAGCGCCGCGTCGTCGCCGAGGATCTGGCGCAGGTGATGCTCGAGGTGGCCGACGTAGTCGGCCATGAAGTACTCGAGCGTCGCCGGCCGGTCCGCGGGCACGGGGCGCCACGCGATGCGGTCCAGCGCGTGGCGCGCGTGCTCGCGCGTGCGCACCGCCGGGGGCGTCGCGGCCATCACGCGCGCGACGTGGCGGTTGTAGAGCGCCCACAGCGCGACCAGCTCGCGCCAGTCGGCGTCGGCGTAGCGCTGCGCGTCGACCCACGCGTCCTGCGCGTAGCCGTCGAACACGAGGTCGTCCTGCCAGCGCGCGCGCACGAAGCGCTGGTGGTTGTGGCTGGCCGAGTCGATCAGGTGGCCGACGATCTCGCGCGGCGACCACGCGCCCGGCGCGGGCCGGCGCGCGGTGGCGGCGGCGTCCAGCGCCAGCAGCCGCGGCTCGGCGGCGTCGATCACGGCGCGCAGGCGCGCGGCGTACGGTGGTTCCGACATGGGTGCCTCCGCCCGCGCGACTGCCCGCGTCCGGGATCACTCCCGGGTCGCCGTCCCGTCCTCTCCCGCGACGGCGTCCTCGCCGCCCTCGCCGCCTTCGGCGCCGTCGACGCCCTCCACCGGCTCGCCCGACTCGTCGGACCCGCCCTCGCGGCGGCGGCGCTCCCGCTCCTCGCGCTTGGCGTCCTTCTTGGCCTTGCGCTGCATCTCCTTCTGCCGCTTCTCGAAATCGTAGTTGGGTTTTCTCGCCAATGGTGGAGTCTCCGCTCCTGTCGTGCCGTTGGGGTCGGGTGACGCGCCCGGTCGGCACGCCCGCCGCGCGGGGCGGCTGACGCAAGATAGCCGGGGCGCGGCGCGGCGCGCTCAGCCGGGGCCTTTCCCGTCCGGCCCGTCCCCCGGTCCCGCCGCGGCGCGCGGGGTCAGAACGGCTCGAAGCAGTCGTAGTTGCGCTGGCGCGCGATGCGGCCGTCGCGGTACTCCAGCACGACCGCGAAGTGCGCGCGCATCTCGTGCCCCGGGAGCAGCATGCCGATGGAGCGCGCGAGCGTGGCGACCCACAGCAGCTCGAGGACGACGTGGTCGCCCGAGGCGTGCGCCGCGCGCACCTCGTAGCGCTGCGCGCGCACCACCTGCTGGCCGCGCACCGCGCCGTCGAGCAGCGCCGCGAGGTCGCGCGTCGCGCCCATGGGCAGCAGGCGGTTGGGATACTCCACCTGCTCGACGTCGGGCGTGTAGAACGCGGCCAGCGCCGCGCCGGTCGCGCCGCCCTCGATCGCCGCCAGGTAGCGGCGCGCGGCCTCGAGGTTCCGGGTCGCGGTCTCGGGATCGGTGGGCGGCGGCGGCGCGTAGCCGAAGGCCATGGGCGCGCCGGCGGCGGTGCGCATCGGCGGATTCGTGGTGGCAGTCGTCATCGGGCGCTCGCTCGCAGGCTCACAGCATCTTCCGGTACTCGACCACGCGATCGACCTCCTCGAAGCCGAGCGCGTGGTGCGCCCGCTGCGCGTCCACGTTGTCGAGGTGCGTGTCGGACGCCAGCTCGCGGACGCCCTGCCCGCGCGCCCACCCCTCGGCCGCGCGCACGAGCGCCGTGCCCACGCCCTGGCGCCGCACGTCGGCGTCGACGAACCAGCCTTCGAGGTAGGCGACCGGGCTCGTCTCGCAGCCGTCGGCGTAGGCGCGCATGCCGACCTCCGCGAAGCCGGCCAGCCCCGCGCCGTCGGGCCGCTCGGCGACCAGCACCTCGGTGTCGGGGCGCGCCAGCCACGCGGCCATGTCGGCCAGCTCCGCCTCGGGCGTCTCGCCGGGCCAGAGCGCGCGGCGGAGGCGCTGCCACTCGCCATGGTCGGTGGCGCGGTAGGCGCGGATCTGCACGTTGGGCGTCATGCTGGGCATCGCGCAAAGGTGCGCGCGGGACGCGCGCGGCAGAAGGGTCGTCAGCCCGCGACCGCCGTCAGGTTCACGTACTCGATCCACCGCGGCACCACGCGGTCCAGCCGCGCCTTCAGCGCCGCCGCCGACGCGGGCGCCAGCTCCGCGTACGGATCCATCGTCAGGCGCGCGCGCTGCTCGGGCGCGACGCGCGTCGTGTCGAGCGACATCGGGCCGTCGATCTTGCCCTGGAAGTCGAGCGTCTCGAGCACGCGGTGCACGGTGCGGCGCGTGGCGGCGTAGGTGGCGCCCGCCGCGCCCAGCGACTGCGCGGCCTGCGGGATGGTCGTCTCGGCCCACTGCGCCTGGGTCGCCTCGCCACGCGCCTGCGGCGTGGCGGCCGCGCTCGCGCGTGCCTGCGCCGCGCGCACCAGCTCGATCTCGCGCGCCAGCCCGCGCTCCCACGCGTCCAGGTCCGCCTCGGTGAACGCGTACGCGGCCTCCGCGCCCGACGCGCTCGCGGGCGCGTCGGCGGTCGCATCGGCGGTCGCGGTGGCCGCCGCCGTCTCGCCGGTCGTGTCGCCCGTGCTCGCCCCGCCGCCGCAGGCGCTCAGCGCGAGGAGGGGCACCAGCAGCACCGGCAGCACCAGCAGCGCCGGCGGGAGCGCGCGGACGGGGACGGAGCGTCGCATCGGGACGGCCTCACGCGAAAGGGGACAGGGCCCGCCCCCGGGAGCCGGGCGGGCCCGGGGCTGATGGCGTCAGCGCCCCGGGGGGGGCGGTGTGGCTGCGGGGGGCCCTGCCGATGATGTCGTCCGATCCCCGCGGTCGGCTAGGTCGTCGCGGCCGGGCGACGGCGCACGCGCGGCGCGGCCGGCGGCTCGGCGGCCGCGGGCGCCGCCTTCGCGGCCGTCTTCGTCGCCGACTTGGCGGCGGTCTTGCTCGCGGCCTTCGCGGCCGGCTTGGCGGCGGGCTTCGCGGCCGGCTTGTCCGCCGACTTCTCGGCCGGCTTCGCCGCGGCCTTCGTCGCGCCCTTGGCGGCCGGCTTCGCCGGCTTGGCGGCGCGCTCCTGCGGCGCCTCCACCTCCGGCCCCGCCTCCTCCAGCGCCTCGTCGATCTCGGCCTCGGCGGGATCCTCCACCACGGCGGGGGGGGGGGGGG
>CBHYLO010000190.1:0-7772 GCA_966128675.1 uncultured bacterium
GGGCATTCGGGGCTCCGGATGGGGCGGACGGCGGTGACCGGCGTCGGGGGCGGAGGCAAGCTGCGGCCGCCCGGCCGGCCGGACCTGGGGAGAACGACCCCGTGCGGCGACTGGCGGGCGCGCCGCCGGACCGCCTAGGCTTCGCGCGTGCGCGTCGCCCACCTCACCATCAGCGGCATGACCGCGGTCCACGCCGTGCGCGCGGTCTACACCGCGTTCGCGGGCGTGCCGGGCGTGGCGCGCGCCGAGGTGGTGATGGGCGGCGCGACCGTGGAGCACGACGGCACCGTGACGGAGGCGATGCTCGCCGACGCGGTGGCGCTGGCGGGCTGCACGCTGGTCGCGGTGCGCGAGGAACGCCGGCTGCCGACCCTGTAGCCGCCGCGGGGCGCGCGTCGCGGCCGCGCGGTTCCGACCGCTCCCGGGGCCGGTTAGCTTGCCCCGCGCTCCCGCCTCCGTCCGCACGCCGCGAGCGCCGCGGCCGCGCCCTCGCCGCGCCGCCCGGTTTCCAGTCCGCGATGGAGCGCGCTCCCCCGCCCCACGCCGACCGGGCCGCCGGCCCCGCGAGGACGTCCGGATGACGCCACCGCACCCGTCCGACGGACGCGACGCCACGCGCAGCGTGGCGGCGCTGCTCGCGCCGGACATCCTCGTGATGCTCGACGAGGAGCCGGAGAACGTGGCGCTGGAGGTCGAGGAGGTGCACCCGGCCGACCTCGCCGACGTGGCCGAGGCGCTGCCGAAGGACCGGGTCGCGGAGTTCCTGAGCGCGCTGCCCGCCGCCCGCGCCGCCGACGTCCTCGAGTACCTGAACGACGAGCTGCGCTCGGACGTCCTGGAGGCGATGAGCACGCGGCAGGCCGCGGAGCTCGTCACGCAGATGACGCCCGACGACCGCGCCGACGTGCTCGAGGCGCTGGCCGAGGAGAACGAGGAGCGGGCCGAGGAGATCCTCGAGCAGATCCCGCGCGAGGCGCGCGAGGAGACCGAGCGCCTGCTGGCCTACGAGCCGTATTCGGCCGGCGGCCTGATGACCACCGAGTTCGTCTCGGTGCCCGAGGCGCTGACGGTGGAGGAGGCGCTGCAGCGCGTGCGCGCGATGGCGCGCGCCGAGCGGCGCGAGGCGATGTACACGGTCTACACGACCGACGAGGCGGGGCGGCTGCGCGGCGTGCTGTCGCTGCGCGAGCTGCTGGCCGCGCCCGAGGGCGCGCGCATCGCCGACCTCGCGTGGAGCGAGGTCGTGACGGTCGCGCCGACGGCCGAGCAGGAGGAGGTCGCGCGCCTGACGTCCAACTACGGCTTCGTCGCGGTGCCCGTCGTGGACGCCGAGCACCGGCTGCTCGGCGTGGTGACGGTGGACGACGTCATCGGCGTCATCGAGGAGGAGCAGACCGAGGACGTGCAGAAGCTCGGCGGCATGGAGGCGATCGACGAGCCGTACCTCGCCGCCGGCTTCTGGACGATGATCCGCAAGCGCGTGGGCTGGCTGGCCGCGCTCTTCGTCGGCGAGCTGTTCACCGCGACCGTGATGCAGCAGTTCGAGGACGAGCTGAAGGTCGCCGTCGTGCTGACGCTGTTCATTCCGCTCATCGTCAGCTCGGGTGGGAACTCCGGCTCGCAGGCGACGTCGCTGGTGATCCGCGCGATGGCGCTGCAGGAGGTGCGGCTGCGCGACTGGTGGCGGGTGGCGCGCCGCGAGCTGCCGACGGGCCTCACGCTCGGCGTGATCCTCGGCGTCATCGGCGTGTTCCGCGTGCTGCTCTGGGAGTGGCTGGGCCTCTGGCGTCCGCAGCCGCACTACCAGCTGGTCGCGCTGACCGTCGGGATCGCGGTCATGGGCGTGGTGACGTTCGGGTCGCTCGCCGGCTCGATGCTCCCCTTCCTGCTGCGCCGCATCGGCTTCGACCCCGCGAGCGCGTCGGCGCCGTTCGTGGCGACGCTGGTGGACGTGACGGGGCTCGCGATCTACTTCCTGGCGGCGGCGCTGGTGCTGCGCGGCACGCTGCTGTGAGCGCGGCGGCGCGTGCGACGCCGCACGCCGCGCGGAGCAATGCGACGGCCAGCCTCCTCGTCGCGTTCGCGGCCTGCTGCTTCGGCTCGATCAGCATCCTGACGGTCGTGGCGACGCGTGCGGGGACGTCGCTGCCGACGCTGCTGTTCTGGCGCTACGGGCTGGCCGCCGCGGTGCTCCTGCCCATCGCGTGGCGCACGCGCGCGCGGTCGGCGACGCCGGCGGGCGGGCGCCACGCCGTGCGGCACGCGCTGGTCGCCGGCGCGGGCCAGGCCGCGGTCGCGTTCCTCAGCCTTTCGTCGCTGCGGTGGATCGGCGCGGCGACGCTCGGCTTCCTGTTCTACACGTTCCCCGCGTGGGTCGCGCTGTTCGCGGCGCTGCGCGGCACGGAGCGCGTGGACGGCCGGAAGGTGCTCGCGCTCGCGCTCTCGCTGGGGGGCATCGTGCTGATCGTCGGCGCGCCGTCGGCGGGCGGCGGCGCGACGGTGTGGCCCGGCGTGCTGCTCGCGCTGGCCAGCGCGCTGCTCTACGCGCTCTACATCCCGTACCTGGGCGGCCTGCAGCGCGCGACGACGCCGGAGCTGGCGACGCTCTACGTCACCGCGGGCGCGGCGACGCTGCTCGCGGCGGGCGCGCTCGCCGACGGCACGCTCACCGCGCAGCTCGCTCCGGCCGCGTGGTCGGCGGCGCTGACGCTCGCGCTCCTGTGCACGGTGATCGCGTTCCAGGCCTTCCTGCGCGGGCTGCACGGGCTGGGGCCGGTGCGCACCGCGATCGTCAGCACCGTCGAGCCGTTCTGGACCGCGGTGCTGGGCGCCGTCGTGCTGCGGCAGGCGCTGACGCCCGTGATGCTCACGGGCGGCGCGCTGATCGCGGCGGCGGTCCTGCTGCTGCAGCTGCCCGCGCGCGGCGCCGGTCGCGCCCTCGGCGACGCCGCGTCGCGCGGGCCGCGCGGACCGTCAGACGGGGAGCGGCTGCGGCGCGCGGCGGCGCGCGTCGGCACGCACGAAGGTCACGCCGCCCACCAGCGCCACGGTCGCGAACGAGAACCACTGCACCGCGTAGCTGAAGTGCGGGCCCTCGTCGAGCGCGGGCGGCGGCACGCGGACCGGGCGGTCCTGCGGCGGCTTCGCCTCGCCCGGCGGCGGCGTCCAGACGACGTAGTAGGGCGTGACGGGATAGCCCGTCTCGCGCGCGACCGCCGCCGGATCGAGCCAGCGATAGGCGCGCACGTCCCGCTCCGCGGCCAGTCGCGCGGGCCCGGGCCGGCTCGACGGCAGCTCGACGAAGCCGTCCACGCGCACCGTGTCCGCCTCGCGCCAGCGCGCCAGGTCGACGTCGGTGCCGTTGGCGGAGTAGACCCAGCCGCGGCTCACGAGCACCGCGGTGTCGCGGCCGGCGACGCGCACGGGCGTCACGATGTGCACGCCCGGCGAGCCGTCGCGCGAGCGGTTCACGAGCACGATCTCCCGCGCGTAGTCCGCGACGCCGACGAGCGCCACGCGGCGGTAGTGGCGCAGCGCGGTGTCGGCCGGCAGCGCGTCGACCGACGCCGGCGCCTCGCGCATGCGCGCGGCCACCGCGGCGTTGTGCGCGCGCCGCTCGCCGAGCCGCGCGAGCTGCCAGAATCCGAGCCGCACGCACACCGCGGCGACGACGAGCGAGAGGGCGAGGAGGCTGAGGGCGCGGCGGGACATGAGCTAGAACCTAAACGGCTGCGGGCTGCGGGCTGCGGGTCCGAACAGGCGGCGTGCTGCGTGCTGCGTGTCCGGCCGCTCGGGACGCCCCTCACGCAGCACGGAGCACGCGGCACGCAGCTCGAAGAATCCGCAGCCCGCAGTCCGCAGCTCTCCGCGGCGACGCGCCCTGCCCTCAGAAAAGGCCCAGCTGATCCCCCAGCTCGTCGGGCTGCACGGGGCGCTGGCCCAGCATCCGCTGCAGGTCGCGCGCGCTGGACGGGCTGTGGCCGGCGAAGTGGTTGTTCACGTAGCCCCACACCCGGTCCAGCCGGCCGGCCAGCGCGCGCAGCGCCGCGGCCCACGCCTCCAGCTCGCGCGTGCGGTCGACCTGGATGCGCGAGTAGTCCACGATGTCGCGGTTCGGCCCCATCCAGCGCACGTACGCGAAGTCCGCCGTCGGGCGCTCGGCCAGCGCCAGCATCTGCTTCCGCGGGACCCAGCGCGCGTCGGTGAGCGCGACCGCCACACGATGCTCGGCCAGCAGCGCGAGCACGCCGTCGGTCAGCCAGCCGCGCTGCCGGAACTCGATCGCGACCGGCACGTCGTCCGGCAGCCGCGGGAGGAACTGCACGAGCGCGGGCAGCTCCGCCGGCCCGAAGTCGGGGCCCAGCTGCACCAGCACGGGGCCGAGCTTCGGGCCCAGCTCGCGCGCGCGGTCGAAGAAGAGCTGCATCGCCGACACCGCCTCGTCGCCGCGCAGCCGCCGCTCGTGCGTGATCTCCTGCGGCAGCTTGAGGGCGAACGAGAAGTCCGCGGGCGTGCGCTCCGCCCAGCCGCGCACCGTCTTCGCCGGCGGGATGGCGTAGAAGGTCGAGTCGACCTCCACCGTCCGGAACGCGCGCGCGTACATCGTCAGGAAGTCGCCGACGCGCGTGCCGCTCGGATAGAACGGCCCCACCCACGCGTCGTAGTTCCACCCCTGCGTGCCGACGCGCACGCGATCGCGCGCCGCGGCCACGCTGGGTGCCGGGACGCCGCCGACAGGAGTTCCCGCACTGGCACCGCGCATGCGCCCAATGGGCGCGGCGGACAGAGCGGTGTCAAGTGTGCGCAGGGCCCCGAACTTGCCGCCCTGAGCCTGGACCCCATTGGGAGGACGCGATGCCATCCGACATGCCCGACCCGCGCGATCCGTCGCCGCGCGGCGCCCACGACGCCCGGGACGAGCACCCGCAGCTCGCCGACACCGCCTCGTTCCCGGCCGCCTCGCGCCCGCACGAGCCGCCGACGGACCTGGAGCGCCCGATGGACGCGGACGAGAAGCGCAGCGTCGAGCTCACGAGCGGCCCCGCGGGCGCGCTGGCCGGCGCCGCCGCGGGCGCGACGGCCGGCCTGGCGACGATGGCGCTGGGCCCGATCGGCCTCGGCATCGGCGCGCTGGTGGGCGCCGTCGCGGGCGGCCTGGGCGGCTGGTTCGGCGGGCAGGCCGCGACCGAGGTGCGCTACGACGCCGCGGAGGACGCGCACTACCGCGCGCTGTTCGAGGGCGGCATGGCGACGGACCGCGGCTTCGACACGGTGCGCCCGGCCTACCAGCTCGGCCACCTCGCCGCGCACAACCCGGACTGGCGCGGCCGCGAGTTCACGGTGGTGGAGGCGGACCTCCACCGCGCGTGGGACGACCACCTGCGCGGCCGGCAGGGGCCCGCGTGGGAGAGCGTGCGCGCGTACGTGCGCGACGCCTACGGGCACGCGCGCAGCGAGGGCGCGGGCCTGCGGCGCGACACGTCGGTGTTCGGCAGCGCGGGCAGCGCGGTCGATCCCGACGAGCTGGCGCGCGTGCGCGCCGGCCGGCCGAGCACGGACTACGCGGCGTCGGGCGACATCCGGTGGCGGGACCACGAGCTGGAGTCGGGCGGCGCCGCCGACGCGACCGACGCCCGCGACGCGCGCACGCCGCTCGGCGAGCGTACGGAGACCGACGCGAACACCGCGCACCGCCCCGACGTGGAGCGCGGCTACCACTGACGTCGTGAACGGGCAGGCATGCCCGGCCGCCGCGCGTGGCGCGCGACGGCGGACTGAGGCGCAGCGGGACGGGTCCCCTTCTTGCCCCCTGCGCCCGCGCTCCGCCGTCGCGCGCCGCGGCGTCCCGCGCAGCGGAAGCGAGGCGGATGGACCGCCATCAGAGACGCCAAGCGAGGACACATGGACCGGAACCCAGCGGACGACCTGAACGATCGCATGCGCGAGGAGCGCCTGCGGGAGGAGCGCCTGCGTGCGAGTGGGCTCGATCGCAGCGGCGTCCCCGACTCGAACGCGTCGAGCGAGTCGCTCGTCGGCGACTCGCTGCGCGCCGACGCGCCGCGCGCGGACGCGCCGCACGTGCGTCGCGAGGAGATCAACCCGGGCGACGAGATCGGTGAGGCGGTGGGCGGCATCTCGGGCGTGCTCACGGGCGCGGCCCTCGGCTCGCTCGGCGGGCCGATCGGGACGATCATCGGCGGCATCGCCGGCGCGGTGAGCGGCTGGTGGGCGGGCCGCGCGATCTCCGAGGCGGCGAGCCACCACACGAACGACGACGACGAGTACTACCGCACGCACTTCGACTCGTCGGTGCGCGGCGAGTCGCGCAGCTACGACGACGTGCGCCCGGCGTACCAGCTCGGCCACCTCGCGGGCCGCAACCCGGACTACAGCGCGCGCAGCTTCGACGAGGTCGAGAGCGACCTCCGTCACGGCTGGTCGACGGACGTCAGCCAGCGCCACGGCCAGTGGGACGAGGTGCGCGACTACGCGCGCCACGCCTACGAGCGCGGACGCACCACCGGCGCGACGTCGGGCATGGCCGGGGCGGCGGGCAACGTCGGCGCGCGCGTCGGCAACACGCTCGACGACATGAAGGACCGCATGGACGGCAACCCGGCGTCGCGTCCGGGGCTCGACAGCACGGACTCGGCGGCGCGCGCGTCCAACGCGGGCCCGATCGACCGCGCGACGGGCGCGATGGGCGGCGCCGCGCGCTCGGTCGGCAACGCGCTCGACGACGCGAAGGATCGCGTGGACGGGAATCCGGCCTCGCGTCCCGGCCCCGACGCCACCGACTCGTCGATGCGGACGGGCGGCATGAGCGCCACGCCGACGAGCGACGCGCTGATCGCCCGCGACGCGCGGGCGCTGGGCGACACGGCGCTCGGCGACGCGGGCCGCGCCGGCGGCGCGCTCGGCGCGATGGGCGGCATGGCCGGCGCCACGGGCTACGCGGCGGGCAGCACGGCCGACCGCGTCGGCAACTTCGTGGACGACACGAAGGACCGCATCGACGGCAATCCCGCGTCGCGTCCGGGCTACGACCGCACCGACGATCCGTCGCGCGGCACGAGCGGCGGCATGAGCGGCAGCGGCACGGGCGTCGGCGACCGCGTCGAGAACGCGGCCGACCGCGCGGGCAACGCGGTGGAGCGCGCGTGGGACCGGACGAAGGACGTCGCGCACCGCGCCGCCGACCGCGTCGAGGACGCGCTCGACGACACCAAGGACCGCGTCGACGGGAATCCCGCGTCGCGCCCGGGCGTCGACCGCACGGACGATCCCGATCGCCGCTTCTGACCCGACGTCAGGGGGCGCCTGATCCTGGCTCCTCGCGGCGGACCCGAACGGCGAACGGCGATCTGCAAGGAAGAGATCTGAAGAAGCGCTGATAAGAGCGGATGGCTCCGGTGGACGGCGAGGTTCCTCGCCACCACGCGGAGCCATCCGCTCTTTTCAAAGCGGTTATCGGACTTCTTCCTCGCTGCCGTTGCCGTTGGAAAGGATGCGGATGCGCCGGATGCTTCGGATCGTGCGGATCGCTCCCCACAGCGCATGGGACCTCGCCGCCGCGCGGACCGATCCGGAGCATCCGCGGCATCCGGAGCATCCGAATCCCTCCCACAGGCAGCAGGGGTCCGGTGCGCCGGACCCGAACGGCGAACGGCATTGCAAGGAAGAGATCTGAAAAGTTCGGATAAGGGCGGATGGCTCCGCGTGGCGGCGAGGGATCTCGCGCGCCACCGGAGCCATCCGCCCACATCAAAGCC
>CBHYLO010000191.1:0-7770 GCA_966128675.1 uncultured bacterium
ATCAACCTCTGGGGCGCGCCGCCGGCGGCCGTCGCGGCGGTGCGCGCGTCGACCGTCGAGACGATCGCGCACTATCCGGCGCTCTACAACGCGGAGCTGAAGGCGCCGCTGGCCGCGTACGCGGGCGTCGCGCCGGACGAGATCGTGACGGGCTGCGGCTCGGACGACGTCATCGACTGCGCGCTGCGCGCGTTCGCGGAGCCGGGCGGCATCGTCGCGCACGCGGCGCCGACCTTCTCGATGGTGCCGGTGTACGCGCGCGCCAACGGGATGGAGCCGGTCGGCGTGCCGCTCGTCGGCGACGACTACGCGGTGGACGCCGACGCGCTGCTCGCGCTGGACGCGGCGATCATCTACCTCTGCTCGCCCAACAACCCGACCGCCACGCCGGTGGCGCGCGAGACGCTGCGGCGCGTGGTCGCGGGCGCGCGCGGGCTCGTCATCGTCGACGAGGCGTACGCGGAGTACGTGCTCGCCGATCCCGCCGCGCGGGCCGAGGTGTTCACGCCCGAGGCGCCGGGCATGGGGCGCGTGCTCGCGCTGCGCACGCTGAGCAAGGCGTTCGGCCTCGCGGGGCTGCGCGTGGGCTACGGCGTCGGCCATCCCACGATCGTGCGCGAGGTCGAGAAGGCGCGCGGGCCGTTCAAGGTCACGTATCCGGCGGAGCGTGGCGTGCTGGCGGCGCTGGCCGACGCGGACGACGCGCGGCGCTGGGTCGAGACGCACGCGCGCCTCGCCGTGTCGCAGCGCATGCGCCTGGAGGACGGCCTGCGCGAGCTCGGCCTCACGCCCGCGCCGTCGGCGGCGCACTTCGCGTTCGTGCCGGTGCAGCGCGCGCGCGAGGTGGCCGAGCGGCTGCGCGCGCGCTTCGACGTCGGCGTGCGCGTGTTCAGCGGGCTGCCGACCGCGCTCCCGACGGCCGTGCCCGCGCTCGCGGCGAGCGGCGGCGAGGGGCTGCGCCTCAACGCCGGGCCCGAGCCCGTGCAGCGCGCGTTCCTCGACGCGCTGGCGGCGGTGCTGGAGGAGATGCGATGACGACGGCGTATCCGCCGCGCGTCACGCTGTTCGACTACGGCGCCGGCAACCTGCACTCGCTGGCGAAGGCGCTGGAGCACGCGGGCGCCGCGGTGCGCATCGAGGCCGACGCGGCGGCGGCGGTGCGCGACACCGCCGCGCTGGTGCTGCCGGGCGTCGGCGCGTTCGCGGCGGCGGCGGAGCGGCTCGCGCCGGGCCGCGACGCGATGCGCGACGCGATCGCCGCCGGCCTGCCCACGCTCGGCATCTGCCTGGGCATGCAGCTCATGTTCGACGCCAGCGACGAGGGCCCCGGCGAGGGGCTCGGCCTCATCCCGGGGCGCGTGACGCGCATCCAGGCGCAGCGCGTGCCGCAGATCGGCTGGAACACCGTCGAGCCCACGGGCGACACGCCGGATCCGCTGCTCGCCACGTCGGGGCTGACGATCGCGTACTACGCGAACAGCTTCGTGTGCCGTCCGGCGGACGCCGGCGCGTCGGTGGTCGCGTGGAGCGAGCACGAGGGCGATCGCTTCCCCGCCGCCGTGCGCGCCGCGCGCGCGGTCGGCGTGCAGTTCCATCCCGAGAAGAGCAGCGCGCCGGGCGTCGCGATGATCGACGCGTTCGTGCGCACGCTGGATCCCACACAGTCCCGGACCGACCGATGATCGTCATCCCCGCGGTGGACCTGCGCGACGGCGCGTGCGTGCAGCTGGTGGGCGGCGAGTACGCCGACGAGCGCGTGCGCCTGGAGGACCCGCTGGCGGTCGCGCGCGAGTGGGCGCGGCTCGGCTTCCGGCGCCTCCACGTCGTGGACCTGGACGCGGCCACCGGCCGCGGCTCGAACGCGGCGACGGTCGCGGAGATCGTGCGCCACGGCGGCTTCGACGTCGTGCAGGTGGGCGGCGGCGTGCGCGACGAGAGCGACGTCGAGCGGCTGCTGGACGCCGGCGCGAGCGCGGTGGTGGTGGGCACGCGCGGCCTCGAGGACCCCGACTGGCTGCGCGAGATGGCCGAGCGCTACCCGCACGAGATCATCCTCGCCGCGGACGTGCGCGAGCGCCGCGTGACGACGCGCGGCTGGCAGCACACGCTGCCGCGCATCGTGACCGACGTCGTCGAGGAGCTGGCGGACCTGCCGCTGGCGGCGGTGATGGTCACGGCGGTGCACAAGGAGGGGCAGATGCAGGGCACCGACCTGCCGCTGATGGAGGACGTGGTGGAGGCCGCGCACGTGCCGGTGTTCGCGTCGGGCGGCGTGTCGAGCGCGAACGACCTGCGCGCGCTGCAGGACCGCGGCGTGGCGGGGGCGATCGTCGGCATGGCGCTGTACACGGGCGCGCTCGATGCGCGGGCGGTGATCGAGGAATTCCATGACGAGGACTGAAGCTCCTCGCGCCGCCGTGCTCCGTCGCATGCTTTCGATCCACTCGCGGCGGCGACCCGACCGCCGAGCGCCGAGCGCCGAGTGACGCGCTTTCCCGGCGCTCGGCGCTCGGCGCTCACGATGCGCCGCGAACGGACCGTGGCCGCGCGCAGCTCCATCCTCCACGACACGATCAGCATTCGATGACGACGATCACCCGCGAGACGAAGGAAACGCAGATCACCATCACCCTCGCCCGCGCGGCGGACGCCGCGGCGCCGCGGGTGCGGGTCGACACGTCGTCGACCTTCCTCGACCACATGCTGATCACGCTGGCGCGCTACGCGGGGCTCGACCTCGACGTGCAGGCGCGCGGCGACATGGCGCACCACCTCATCGAGGACGTGGGGATCGCGTTCGGCGAGGCGCTGCGCGCGTTCGCGCCGCCGACCGCCGCGCGCTACGGCGACCGTACCATCCCGATGGACGACGCGCTGGTGCACGTGTCGCTCGACATCGGCGGGCGGCCGTGGTACGCGGGGAAGCTGCCGGCGCGCCTGTACGACCACTGGTTCCAGAGCTTCGCCGCCAACGCGCGCGCGACGCTGCACGTGCGCGTGCTGCGCGGCACCGACCGCCACCACGTCGTCGAGGCGGCGTTCAAGGCGCTCGGCCTCGCGCTGCGCGACGCGCTGGCCGAGGGCGGCGCGGTGTTCTCGACCAAGGGCTCGGTCGCGACCGTCGTGCGCCAGGACGGCGCGCTGGACGCGCCGCCGATCACCGGACCGGGCGCCGTCACCCCGACGGAGGGCTGATGCTCACGCGGCGGCTCATCGTCTGCCTGGACGTGAAGGGCGGGCGCGTGGTGAAGGGGACGCAGTTCGTGAACCTGCGCGACGTCGGCGACCCGGTGGAGCTGGCCGCGCGCTACGAGGCCGAGGGCGCCGACGAGATCACCTTCCTCGACATCTCGGCCAGCAACGAGGAGCGCGCGACGCTGCTGGACGTCGCGCGGCGTACGGCCGAGCGGCTGTTCGTGCCGCTGACCATCGGCGGCGGCGTGCGCACGGCGGACGACGTGGGGCGCGCGCTGCGCGCGGGCGCCGACAAGGTGAGCATCAACTCCGCCGCGGTCGACCGCCCCGCGGTGCTGACCGAGAGCGCGTGGCGCTTCGGCGCGCAGTGCGTGGTGGCGAGCATCGACGCCAAGTGGGACGACGCGGCGGCCATGTTCCGCGTCCACGTGAAGGGCGGGCGGCAGCCGACGGAGCTGGAGGCCGTGGCGTGGGCGCGCGAGTGCGTGGCGCGCGGCGCGGGCGAGATCCTGCTCACCAGCATCGACCGCGACGGCGCGCGCACGGGCTACGACCTGCCGCTGACGCGCGCGGTGGCCGACGCGGTGGACGTGCCGGTGATCGCGAGCGGCGGCGCGGGGAACGCGGAGCACGTGCGGCAGGCGATCGCCGACGGGCACGCGGACGCGGCGCTGGTCGCCGGCATCCTGCACGACGGCGTGACGACGGTCGGCGCGCTGAAGCGCACGATGGCCGACGCGGGGCTGCCCGTCCGCTGAGATGACGGCTGCCGTCTCGCACACGGTGGCCCGCATGCGCGCGCACCTCGTGCGGCGCACGTTCGGCGCGCGCGGCGACCTCGCGGGCACGGTGGCGCGCATGGGCTTCGTGCAGGCCGATCCGATCCGCGCGCCGGCGCGCGCGCAGGACCTGATCCTGCGCCACCGCGTGAGCGGCTACCGCGCGGGCCAGCTGGAGCGGCGCTACCCGTCGCTCGACCTCGACGAGGACTTCGTCTACGCGTACGGCTTCGTGCCGCCGGCGACGCGCGCGCTGCTGCACCCGCGCGTGCGCCCCGCGGAGCCCGAGGGGCTGGCGCGCGAGGTGCTCGACCACGTGCGCGCGAGCGGCCCGACGCATCCGAGGCACCTGGTGGAGGCGTTCGGCGACACGCGCGAGGTCAACTACTGGGGCGGCCACTCGCGCGCCACGACGCGCGCGCTGGAGCACCTGCAGTACCACGGCTGGCTGCGCGTCGCGCGGCGCGAGGGCGGCGTGCGCGTGTACGAGGCCGCGCCCGACGTCGCCGACGCGCGCCCGGCCGAGGAGCGCTGGCGCGCGCTGGTGCTGCTGATCGCCAACGTGCTCGGCCCGCTGCCCGAGACGAGCCTGCGCGGCGCGCTGCGCCTGGCGCGCTGGGGCGTCACCGACGTCGCGGAGCGCGGCGGCGCGACGAAGGAGCTGCTGCGCACCGGCGCCCTGGAGCGCGGCGCGGTGGACGGCGTGCAGTGGGTGTGGCCCGCCGACGCCGCGCCCGACGGGCCCGTGGACGCGTCGCGCGTCGTGCGCTTCCTCGCGCCGTTCGATCCGCTCGTGTGGGACCGCGCGCGCGTCGAGCAGCTGTGGGGCTGGGCCTACCGCTTCGAGGCCTACACGCCCGCAGCGAAGCGGCAGTACGGCTACTATGCGCTGCCGGTGCTGTGGGCCGACCGCCTGGTCGGCTGGGCGAACGTCGCGGCGCGCGACGACACGATCGACGTCGACCTGGGCTTCGTCGCGGGCCGGCCGCGCGACTCCGCCTTCACTCGCGCGCTCGACGCCGAGATCGCGCGCATGGCGCGCTTCCTCGGCGTGCGCGCCGATTCCACCACGCTCTCGACATGACCGACGCCTCGCCCGCCCTCCTCATGTACGCCGCCGCCGACGTCGCGCGCGTCGCCGGCGATCACGCGCTGCGCTTCTTCGGTGCCGGCGTCGACGTCGAGACGAAGGGCGACGGCTCGCCGGTCACGATCGCCGACCGCGGGGCCGAGCAGGCCGCGCGCGCGTGGATCGAGACGCGGTTTCCGGGCGACGGGATCCTGGGCGAGGAGTTCGGGCTGACGCGCGGCGACGCGCGGCGGCGCTGGGTGCTCGATCCCATCGACGGCACGAAGACGTTCGTGCGCGGCGTGCCGCTGTGGGGGACGCTGGTGGCGTGCGTCGAGGGCGACACGGTGCTCGCGGGCGCGGCGTACTTCCCCGCGGTGCAGGAGATGATCGCCGCGGCGCCCGGCGAGGGCTGCTGGTGGAACGGCGCGCGCGCGCGTGTGTCGGACGTCGCGTCGCTGGACCGCGCGATGGTGCTCACGACCGACCCCAGGTTCTCGCACCGCCCCGAGCGCCGCGACGCGTGGCGCGCGCTGGAGGACGCGGCGCTGCTCTCGCGCACGTGGGCGGACTGCTACGGCTACCTGCTGGTCGCGACGGGGCGTGCCGAGGTGATGGTGGACGCGATCGTGGGCGACTGGGACACCGCGCCGCTGCTCCCGATCGTCGAGGAGGCGGGCGGCGCGTTCACGACGTGGGACGGGCGGCGCACGGCGTTCGGCGGCGACGCGATCGCCACCAACGGCGCGCTGGCGGCGGAGGCGCGGCGCGTGCTCGGCGCGCGCTGAGGGGGGCGGGCGGCCGCTCTTGCGGCCCGGCGATTTGTTCTACAAGATCGCAACATGTCGGCCCCCACCCTCGGCTCGCTGGAGCTGGCCGCGCTGCTCGCCGTCGCGCGGCTGGGCGAGGAGGCGTACGGCCTCGCGATCCGCCGCGACCTCGCCGCGCGCCTCGGGCGCGACCACTCCGTCGGCGCCGTCTACACGACGCTGCAGCGGCTGGAGGACAAGGGGCTGCTCGCGTCGCACGCGAGCGCGCCGCTGCCGGTGCGCGGCGGGCGCTCGCGCCGCCACTTCACGCTCACCGGCGCGGGGACGCGGGCGCTGCGCGCGGCGCAGCGGCAGTCCGCCTCGATGTGGGCCGGCATCGGCCTGCTCGGTCCGGAGCCGGCATGAAGGCGCCCCACGTCGTCCACCGCGCGCCGCGCGCGGCCCGGTCGCCGGTCGAGCGCCTGCTGGAGCGCATGGGCGTCGATCCCGTGCTGGTCGAGGCCGTGCTCGGCGACCTGGCGGAGGAGCACGCGGCGCGGGCCGCGCTCGAGGGTGCGGGGGCCGCGCGGTGGTGGTACGCGCGCGAGCTCCTGCGATCGGCGCCGCATCTCGCATGGAGCGCGCTCCGCCGCCTGGACCACGTGGGGCGGCTGCGGCTGGCCGCGGGGCTCGCGGGCGCGGGCGCCGCTGCGTGCGTCGCGCTGCTCTGGGCGTCGTCCGGCGCTGGGCCGCCCGCGCGCCTCGTCACCGGCGTGCGCGACACCGTCGTCGTGAACCACGTGAAGGCCGTGTCGCTCGCGACGCGCGTGCTCGACGCGGCCGGGCGCGTCCTGCCCGACACCGGCGTGCGCTACGCGCGCGTCGCGGGCGCCCCGGTCGCGCTGTCGGCGCGCGGCGTCGTCACCTGCCCGCGGCGCGGCGACGCGGTCGTGCGCGCGTCGCTCGGTGCGCTCGCCACCGACGTGGTGCTCCTCTGCCGGCCGGTGCGCGCCGCCCGCGCGGCCGTCTGGAACGACTTCCTGGTGGGCGACCCCGCGCGCGAGCTGCCGACCGAGTTCACCGGCGTCGACGGCGAGCCCGTGACGCTGCTGAGCGCGCGGCTCCGCATCGACGACAGCACCGTCGCCACGCTCGACGGCCTGCACATCCGGCCGCTGCGGGCGGGGCGGACCCACCTGGGGCTCTCGGTCGGGAACCGCTGGACGGGCGGATCGATCCGGGTATTCGCGCCGGTCGCCGGCTTCGAGGGGCTGCGCCCCGACGTGCGCCCCGATCAGCGGCTGGTCGCCGCGCCCGTGCGGCTCGCGCCGGGCGACTCGGTGCGCTGGCCGCTGCCGGCGGGGCTGTTCAACCTCGCCTTCCTCGCGCGGGCGTCGGCCGCGGGCGGCGGCCCGGCGCCGCTGCTGCGCGTGGACGGTCCCGTGATGTGCATGCCGGCGCCGGGACCGCGGGTCTACAACGCGCGCTGCCTCGCGCGCGGGCCGGGGGCGGCGGTGACCGCGCGCCATCCGGGGGCCGGGGCGCCGACCGTCGTGGGCGCGCTCGCGCTGGAGTGGGAGCGGGAGCGCTGAGCGACCGCCGGCGCCGCGACCCTGGCGGAAGCCGACCGGAGCGGCACCTTGCAGCGCGACGTCCGCGATCACCCGCGCGAGCGGCGCGTCACGCGACCGTCCGTCCACCCTCCCCGCACGACCGTCCGCGCCGAAGCCGCGGCGCTCGTGCCGAACCCGCACAGCGACGTCGCGGAGCCCGCGACGTCAGGAGCCCGGTGACATGCGCCAACTCTCGTGGACGATGCTGGCGGTCGTCTCGGTCCTCTCCGCCGGTGCCAGCGGCCGGCAGACGTCGCGGGACGACGCGAGCGCGCGGCAGGGGGGGGCCCCCGGGGGCGGCAAAGGCCCCCGGCACCACCGGCCCCCGCGCGGGCCGCCCGCCCCGCACCACGGGGCCCCCCGGG
>CBHYLO010000192.1:0-7712 GCA_966128675.1 uncultured bacterium
TCCGAGCGCGACGCCAACGCGCTGCTGCGCGCCGCGCTGGCCGCGCACGGCGGGCGCGGCGGCGGATCGCCGCGGCTCGCGCAGGGGCGGGTGGCGGACGCGGAGGCGCTGGAGCGGGTGGTCGAGGATGTCTCGGGGTGGTGAGGCGGAGGACGGGACGGCGGTGGACGATGAGGCGGACGACGGAACGGCGTGAAACGGAGAGGCGGACCTCTCGGCTCGACCCATCGAGCTCCAGGGTCCGCCCCACCGTCTCACGCGTCATCGTCCTCCGCCGTTCCGTCCTCCGCCCCATCGTTCCCCGCCGTCGTTAGCTTTTCTCCCATGTCCGTCACGTCGCTCGACAACCACCTCCATCGCTTCTGCGGCGGCCGCTATCAGCAGGCCGTCGAGACCGTCACGATCCGCCTCAGCGGCATGGCCGCGGAGGTCGAGCGCGGGATGTACCGCTGCAGCAAGTGCGGCGACGAGCAGCGCACCGTCGAGCAGCGCGAGGCGGCGGAGAAGGCTGCGCTGGAGCACATCCGCAGCACGCACCAGCTGCTGGCCCCCAAGGAGATCCGGCAGCTGCGCGAGTCGCTCGGCCTCACGGCGGCGCAGGTGGGCGAGCTGCTGTACGGCGTGCCGAAGGGCGTGGTCGAGGGGTGGGAGCGCGGGCGCTACCTGCAGAACCGCGAGGCCGACGCGCTGCTGCGCTCCCTGCGCGACCGCGCGACGCTGGAGCGCCGCGCCGCGAAGGCCGGCGTCACGCTCCCCGACCCCGACCTGCTGAGTGGGATTCCGCAGAGCGGGGCGCCGGCGGCGCCCGCGACGCCCGAAGCGCCCGCGCCCGAAGTGCCCGCGCCCGAAGCGCCCGCGCCCGAAGCGCCCGCGACGACCTGACGGCGCGCCTCGTGCGCCGGGCACGGGGCATGTACAATGTCGGCAGGCGGCGCGCGCGGTCGGCGTGCGCCGGTCAGCCGCGCCCGTCCCCAGTCGCCGCCCCATGCCGCTCGCCGCCCCGGAGCCTGTCGTCGCGCCCCCGGAAGCCGTTCCCCTGCAGGCGCGCGACGGCCGGCCCGTCGGTGTCGTGCACCTCGCCGGCGAGCTCGCGCCCTACGCGCGCACCGGGGGACTCGGCGAGGCGGTGGCGAGCCTCGCCGCGCACCAGGCGGCGTCCGGGCTCGCGACGTCGGTCGTCATGCCGCTCTACCGCCAGGCGCGCGCGCGCGTACCCGAGCTGGTGCCCGTCGGCGATCCGTACGAGGTGCAGGTCGGCGTCCGCCGCGAGCTGGCGCAGCTCTACACCGTGCCCGCCATCAGCACGCGCGACGGCGCGGAGGAGCGGCGCACGCGCACGCGGCCGCGCCACTACTTCGTGGCCAACGACTACTACTTCGAGCGCGCGGGCATCTACGGCGAGGGGGGCGGCGACTACGGCGACAACGCGCGCCGCTACGCCTTCTTCTGCGCCGCCGCGCTGGCCGCGCTGCCGCGCATCGCCGTCGGGCCGCTGGTGCTGCACGCGCACGACTGGCACGCGGCGCTCGCGCCGACGTACCTGCGCACCTGGTACGCGACGCATCCGTACTACCGCGAGGTGTCGACCGTGCTGTCGGTGCACAACGCGGGCTTCCAGGGCCACTTCGACCCCGGCACCGTGCCCGACCTCGGCCTGCCGTGGGAGGTGTTTAACTGGCAGCAGCTGGAGTGGTACGGGAAGCTCAACCTGCTGAAGGGCGGCCTGGCCTTCAGCGACGCGGTCATCACCGTCAGCCCGAACCACGCCACCGAGCTGCGCACGCCCGCCGGCGGCTTCGGCCTCCACGACGCCTTCCGCGCGCTCGGCGACCGCTTCACGGGGATCGTGAACGGGATCGACCAGAACATCTGGGATCCCGAGCGCGACCCGCGCATCGCCGCGCGCTACTCGCGCGACGACCTCGCGGGCAAGCGGGAGTGCCGGCTCGCGCTGCAGCGCCTGTACCGGCTGCCCGAGCGCCCCGACGTGCCGATCTTCGTCATGAGCGCGCGCCTCGTGTGGCAGAAGGGGCTCGACCTGATCCTGGCCGACACGGGCTTCTTCGACCTCGACGCGCAGTTCATCTTCCTCGGCGCCGGCGAGCAGCGCTACGAGGACGCGCTGCGCGCGCGCGAGGCCCGCGCGCCCGACCGCATCCGCGTCGACACCGCGTTCTCCGACGTGAAGGAGCACCAGCTCATCGCCGGCGGCGACGTGCTGCTGATGCCCTGCCAGTACGAGCCGTGCGGGCTGACGCAGATGCGCGCGCAGCGCTACGGCACGCTGCCGCTGGTGCGCGCGGTGGGCGGGCTGGCCGACACGGTGGAGCACGGGGTCACGGGCTTCATCTTCCGCGCGTACGACGCGGGCGCGTTCGTCGCGGGCGTGATCCGCGCGCTGCGCACCTGGCAGGACCGCGCCGCGTGGCAGGCGATGATGCGCGAGGCGATGGCGCGCGACTTCGGGTGGGCGCGCTCCGAGGAGCGCTACCTCGCGGTCTACCGCCGCGTGATGCAGGACGCCGGCGCGCCCGTCGGCGGCGCGCCCACGGCCTGACGCCCCGCACGCGTTGCGCAGCATCGTCGTCCACCTGCACCTCTACCAGCCGCCGCGCGAGGACCCGTGGCTGGGCGAGATCGAGCGCGAGCCCGAGGCGGCGCCCGACCACGACTGGACCGCGCGCGTCGAGCGGACGAGCTACCGCGCGCTGGCCGCCGCGCGCGTGCTCGACGCCGAGGGGCGCGTGCGCCGCGTGGTCGAGACGTTCGCGCAGGCGAGCTTCGACGCCGCGCCCACGCTGCTGGCGTGGATGGCCGACCAGGCGCCCGCGACCTAC
This sequence comes from uncultured bacterium, assembly GCA_966128675.1. Classification (GTDB taxonomy): domain Bacteria; phylum Gemmatimonadota; class Gemmatimonadetes; order Gemmatimonadales; family Gemmatimonadaceae; genus Roseisolibacter. Next base: position 2,838 of record CBHYLO010000192.1, read on the forward strand.
GCCGCGCTCGTCGCCGCCGACCGCGCGAGCCGCGCGCGCCTGGGCTTCGGCAACGCGCTCGCGCACCCGTACGACCACGCGATCCTGCCGCTGCTCTCGCGCCGCGACAAGGTGACCGAGGTGCGCTGGGGCATCGCGGACTTCCGCCGCCGCTTCGGCCGCGATCCCGACGGCATGTGGTGCCCCGAGACCGCCGTCGACGACGAGACGCTGGACGTGCTCGCGGAGCACGGGATGCGCTTCACGATCGTGGCGCCGCACCAGCTCACCGCGCCGCCGCCCGACGGCCGGCCGGGGCGCTACCGCACCGAGGGCGGGCGCGAGATCGCGCTGCTGGCCTACGACGACGCGCTCGCGCGCGCGGTCGCGTTCGGGCCGCTGCTGCGCGACGGGCGCGCGTGGGCGCGGCGCATGGCGGGCGACGAGACGGCCGACGAGACCGACGCGGCAGACGGCGGCGTGACCAGCGTGGCGACGGTGGCCGAGACGTACGGGCACCACCATCCGTTCGGCGAGATGGCGCTGGCGGCGATGCTGGAGGCCGCGGCCGCGCGCCCGCGCGTGCAGGTCGAGAACTTCGCCAGCCTGCTGGCGCGCTGGCCCGCCGCGCACGACGTGACGCTGGTGGGCCCCAGCTCGTGGAGCTGCCCGCACGGCGTGGAGCGCTGGCGCCGCGACTGCGGCTGCCACGCCGACGCCAGCACGTCGCAGCGCTGGCGCGCGCCGCTGCGCGCCGCCGTCACCGCGCTGCAGCACGCGCTCGACGCGCGCTTCGCGCACGACGGCGCGGCGCTGTTCGGCGAGCGCGGCCTCGATCCGTGGACGGTGCGCGACGCCTACCTGGCCGACGGCGTGGGCGCGGTGCCCGAGACGCGCGACCCGGTGTGGGCGCGCGAGCTCTTGGAGATGGCGCGCGAGTCGCTGCGCCTCAACACGTCGGGCGCATGGTTCGGCGACCTGCTCGACCGCCCGGAGGTGCGCACGATGCTGCGCCACGCGGCGCGCGCGCTGGCGCTGGGCGGCCCGCACCACGGCCCGGCCGCGGAGCGCGCCTTCCTGAACGCGCTCGACGACGTGCCGCTGGACGACGGGGGCGGCACCGCCGGCGACCTGTACGTGCGCCACGCGCGGCCCGCGCTCCCGGCCGCGGTGCGCGTGGCCGCCGGCTGGGCCGCGGTGCGCGCCGTCGGCCTCGCGGGCGAGGCGGCGGTGCCCGACGCGTGGCGCGTCGCGGTCGAGGACGACGCCGGCGGCGACCTGGCCGAGTCGGTGGTGACGGTCGCCGACCGCCGCCTGGGCGCGACCGCGCGGCTGGCGGTGCGCGTCGACGTGCCCGGCCCCGCCGGCTCGCCGGCCGCGGCGCGCGAGGCGACGGACAACGGCGCCTCCGAGGGCGCGCGCTTCCGCATGGCGGACGTCGATCCGCGCGCGATCACGATCCTCGTGCGCCCCGAGGGCGGCCACGCGCTGGAGGTGCGCGGCATCCCGAGCGGGCTGGCGATCGCGGTGAAGCTCTCGGACGTGCCGGAGCGCGCGCGCCACGCGGTGGAGCTGGCGCTGCGCCGCGCGGTGGTGCACCGGCTGCTCGATCCCGACGAGCGCGCGCTGCTGGCCGCGGGCGAGGCGACGCTGGCCGCGCTGGTGGAGGCGGCGCTCGTGCGCGCGGTGCAGCGGCTGGCGCTCGACGCGTCACCGGCGGCGCAGGCGCGCGTGCACGGCCTCGCCGACCTGGCCGAGTCGACGGGCGGCGAGGTGCCGGCCGACGCGCAGACGATGCTCGCGCGCGTGCGCGGCGTCGTCGGCCTCGAGGTGCGCGAGCGGCTGGCGCCCGTGGCGTGGCGCCTCGGCTTCTCGACGCGCGCCTGGCTCGGCGAGAGCGAGGCGACGGCGTGAGCGTGCGCGCGTCCTGAGGCGCGTCGGGCGCGGGCCCGGCGCATGCGTCTGTTTGTCCGCGGCCGCGTCGCACGCTCGAGCCCGCATCGCGCCCACATCGTGACCGCCACGTGGCGGATGTGGCCAGGGCCGGACGGGTTACATTGGCCAGTGCAGTCGGTGCGCGGCGCGCGCGGTGAGGGCTGCGTGCGTCGCGGTCGTCCGGTCTCCCGCGTCCGCCCACGTGCCCACGGTCCTGTTCGCCGCACCGCTCTTCTCCGAGTCGGCCTCGCGCATGGTGCGGGCGATCGGCAGCCTGCCCGACGTGCGGCTCGGCGTCGTCACGCAGGATCCGGCCGAGCAGGCCGACGACGCGACGCGCGGCGCGCTGCACGCGCACTGGCGCGTCGACGACGTCTGCGACCCCGGCCAGCTGCGCTGGGCGATCGATTCGTTGATCCAGCGCCTCGGCCGCCCCGACGTGCTGTTCGGCGCCTACGAGCAGCTCCAGGTCCCGCTGGCCGAGGAGCGCGAGCGGCTGGGGATCCCGGGGCTGAGCAGCGAGGCCGCGCGCAACTTCCGCGACAAGGCGCGCATGAAGGAGGTGCTGCGCGCCGCCGGCCTGCCGTGCGCGCGGCACGGGCTGGCCGGCACGCCCGCGGAGGCGCACGCGTTCGCGCAGGCGACCGGCTTCCCGCTCGTGGTCAAGCCGCCCGCGGGCGCGGGCTCGCAGGCGACCTTCCGCGCCAACGACGCGCACGAGCTGGCGCAGGCGCTCGACGCGGCGCCGCCGTCGCCCGAGCGCCCGGTGCTGCTGGAGGAGTTCGTCGTCGGCGACGAGCACTCGCTGGAGACGATCTCGATCGGCGGGCGCGCGGTGTGGCACTCGCTCACGCGCTACTACCCGAACCCGCTGGAGGTGCTGCGCAACCCCTGGATCCAGTGGTGCGTGGTGCTGCCGCGCGAGGTGGACGACGCGCGCTTCGACGACATCCGCCAGGTGGGCGCGGACGCGCTGCGCGCGCTGGGGATGACGACGGGCCTCTCGCACATGGAGTGGTTCCGCCGCCGCGACGGCTCGGTCGCGATCGGCGAGGTGGGCGCGCGGCCGCCGGGCGCGCAGATCACGACGCTGGTGTCGCGCGCGACCGACACGGACTTCGTGCGGGCGTGGGCGGAGCTGATGGTGTTCGGCACGTTCACGCCGCCGGTGCGGAAGTACGCGGCGGGCATCGCCTACCTGCGCGGGCAGGGGAACGGCACGGGCGTCGTGCGCGCGGTGCACGGCCTCGACCGCCTCTCCGACGCCACGAAGGCGCTCGCCACCGACTGGCAGCTCCCCCCGCTGGGCGCCCCGCCGCGCTCGACGTACGAAGGTGATGGGTGGGTGCTGGTGCGACACACTGAGACCGCGGCCGTCAACCGCGCGCTGCAGGAGATCATTGAAAACGTGAGAGTCGAGGTACGATGAGATCGATCGAACGAAGGGCGATACGACGGAGGACGGCACGGCGGAGGACGATGAAGCGTGAGACGAGAGGGCGGACCTTCGCCTGACGCTTCGAGCTCGCAGCACACGCCTCACCGTCTCACGCCTTTCCGTCCTCCGCTTCATCGTCCTCCGCCGTTCCGTCCTCCGTTCCATCGCGCGATCCCGTTCCGTCCTCCGCTCAATCGATCCATGACGACTGTTCTCTTTCTGGCTCCGGGCTATCCCGACGAGATGCCCCTGTTCGTGCGCGGGCTCGCGCGCGCGGGCGCCCAGGTCTACGGCCTGAGCGACGTGGCCGCGCACGAGCTGCCGGAGATGACGCGGCGCCACCTCGAGGGCTACCTGCAGTCGTCGCTGCGCGACGAGGCGGGGACGGTGGAGGCGGTGAAGCGGTGGGTCGGGCGGCCGGGCGGGCCGCCGTCGCTCGACCGCGTGATCTGCCTCTGGGAGCCCGGCGTCATCCTCGCCGCGAAGCTGCGCGAGGCGCTCGGCGTGCCGGGGATGGGCGTCGAGCAGGCGCGCCGCTTCCGCGACAAGGACCTGATGAAGCAGGCCGTCGCGCAGGCGGGGCTGCGCGTGCCGTACCACCGCCGCGCCTCCACCGCGCAGGAGGTGCGCGACGCCGTCGAGGCGATCGGCTACCCGGCGATCATCAAGCCGATCGACGGCGCGGGCTCGATGGACACCTTCCGCGTGGACGACGCGAAGGAGCTGGAGCAGGCGCTGTCGCGCATGGAGCACGTGCCCGAGGTCAACGTCGAGGAGTTCATCGACGGCGAGGAGTTCACGTACGACACTATCTGCGCGAACGGGAAGATCCTCTACGAGCACGTCGGCTACTACCGCCCGCGCCCGCTCATCGCGCGGCAGGAGGAGTGGATCTCGCCGCAGACGATGTCGCTGCGCGACCTGGACACGCCGTGGGTGAAGGACGGCGTGCAGCTGGGCCACGACGTGCTGAAGGCGCTGGAGTTCGACACCGGCTTCACGCACATGGAGTGGTACCGCAAGAGCAACGGCGAGGTCGTCTTCGGCGAGATCGGCGCGCGGCCGCCGGGCGCGCGCACGGTGGACCTGATGAACTTCAACGGCGACATCGACCTGTTCGCCGGCTACGCCGAGGCGGAGCTGCACGGGACGTTCTCGCAGTCGCAGGAGCGGAAGTACTACGTCGCCAACATCTTCAAGCGCGCGCAGGGGCAGGGGCGCATCCGCCACATCGAGGGGCTGGACGAGCTGCGCCGCCGCTTCGGGCCGGCGATCGTGAACGTGGACCTGCTGCCGGTGGGCGCGCCGCGGCGCGACTGGGTGCTGACGCTCATCTCCGACGGCTACGTGACCGTGCGGCACCCCGACAAGGACACGCTGTTCGCGATCGCGGACGCGGTGGGGACGGACCTGCAGCTCTACGCCGGGTGAGCGCTCGCACGCCCTCGCGCCGCCCGCCCGCGCGCGGCAGCGCGGCGGTCGGCGGGCCGGCGCCGCGCGGCGCGGCCGCGTCGGCGGCGCGC
>CBHYLO010000193.1:0-7684 GCA_966128675.1 uncultured bacterium
ACTGGTCGAGGACGTCCTTGATCTCGGTGGGCGTCGGGACCTGGGTGATCGCCTCGGCGACCTCGCGCTCCTCGTCCTCGGCCAGGATCTCGTTGCAGAGGGCGATGCACTCGTTGCAGATGTAGACGCTCGGGCCGGAGATGAACTTCCGGACCGAGTCCTTCGACTTTCCGCAGAACGAGCAGCGCAGGTGTTTGTCGTGCGACATGGCGGCTGGGGCGGAGCGGGGAGCGGCGGTGGACGAGGTGCGGGAGGCGGGGAGCACCTCGGCGACACCGGACGGCCCCCACGGACACGTAATAGTCTCGGTCGCGGACGGTCAAGCATGAGTGTCGCGCGCCCGCGTGGCGGCGACTGACCGCGTGTGCAGGCGTGTGCCGGCGTACGTCGGCGGCAACGTGCGCGTCCCGCGAACGAGGCACTGGGGACCGCGCGCCCGCAAGGCCTTGCACGGGCTCGCGGGACCGTCGCGCCGCTCGCGGTGACGCGCGTCGCGCCGGACGTGACGGTCGGGCGCGGGCGCGGCGGCGCTCCGCGCGCGCGGGCTGGCGCGCGGACTGATGCGCTCCCCGGGACGCACATGGGGCCCGGCCGCCGAGCTCTGCGGCCGGGCCCCACGTGGCGCCCGCGGGCGCGTCAGCGATGCATCAGGCGCTCGTGACGGTCGGCTGCGCGGACGCCTCGACGATCTCGCCGCGCGTCGTCACGATGTTGTCGACGATCCCGTACTCCTTCGCCTCGTCCGCCGACATGTAGCGGTCGCGGTCGAAGTCGCGCTCGATGCGCTCGGTCGGCTGGCCGGTGTGCTTGGCCATCAGCTCGTTCATCTTGGTGCGGAGATACAGGATCTCGCGCGCCGCGATCTCGATGTCCGCCGCCGTGCCCTGCGACCCGCCCGAGGGCTGGTGCATCATGATGCGCGCGTGCGGGAGCGAGAAGCGCTTGCCCTTCGCGCCGCCCGCCAGCAGGAAGCAGCCCATGCTCGCCGCCATGCCCATGCAGATCGTGCTCACGGGCGACGACAGGTGCTGCATCGTGTCGTAGATCGCGAGCCCCGCGCTCACGCTGCCACCCGGCGAGTTGATGTACAGGTGGATGTCCTTCCCCGGGTTGTCCGCCTCGAGGAAGAGCAGCTGCGCGATGATGATGTTGGCGACGTCGTCGTTGATCGGCGTGCCGAGGAAGACGATGCGATCGAGCAGCAGGCGCGAGAAGATGTCGTACGTCCGCTCGCCGCGGCTGGAGCGCTCGATGATGTAGGGCGTGTAGATCGTGGGCATGGGCTCGTCGTCGTCGTCGTGGTCCAGGGTCGGCATGAGCGCCTCACTGCGCAATCGACGCGTCGGGCGGGCGGTTCCGCAACTCCCCCGAACGGGCAGCACGCCCGTCAGGGGGTTCGGGCCGCGCGCGCGACGTGCACGCGCGCGCAGCCCCCGACGACCATCTCTTACCCCAGCGTGTTCCGCGCCTTGAGCCAGTCGAACACCTTGCGCTCGGTGATGCCGTGCTCGATCTCGTTCAGCCGGTTCGCCTTCTGCAGCGCGGCGTAGATCTGGCCCGGCTCGACGTTGCGCGCCTGCGCCATCGTCTGCACTTCCTCGTCGACGTCCGCCTCGGTCGCGCTCAGCCCGTGCTGGCGCGCCAGCGTGTCGACCACCATGTCGCGGCGGACCTGGCGCTCCGCGATCCCGCGGAACTCCTGTGCGAAGCGGTCGTGGTCCGCCTCGGGGATCTGGTAGGCCTGCGCGTAGCTCTGCGTCAGCTGCTTCACCCAGCTCGGCGGGATCTCGAACTGGTTCGCGTCGATGATCGCGTCCAGCAGCTTGGCGCGCGTCTCCGCGTCGGCCTCGCGCGTCGCGTTCGCCTGCAGGTCCTCGCGCACCGCGGCCGTCAGCGCGTCCACCGAGTCGAAGTCGCCCAGCTCGCGCGCGAACGCGTCGTCCATCACCGGCGCCGTCTTGCGCTTCACTTCCTTCACCGTGACGCGCGACAGCTTGCTCTGGCCGCGCTGCGCCTCGTCGGGGAAGTCCTCCGGCCACTTCACGGCGCGCTCCACGGTCTGCCCGGGCGCGGCCTCCATGATCAGCTCCTCGATCCCGGGGATCGCCTGCTGCTGGCCGATCGTGATGCGGTACTCCTTGCCGGCCGGCATCGAGCCGTCCTCGTCGGCCGTCGCCAGCTCCACCGTCACCATGTCGCCCGGCGCCGGCTTCTCCTCCACGGGGGCCCAGCTCGCCTTCTGGTCGCGCAGCGCGTCGAGCTGCTGCTGCACCATCTCGTCCGTCACGTCGCTCGACGGGCGCTCCACGGAGAAGCCCTCGACCTTCTCGAGCGTGATCTCGGGGCGGACCTCGAAGTGGAACGTGAAGGTCAGCGGCTCGCCCGCCTCGAACTTCAGGTCGTGGATGTGCGGCTGCGTGATCGGCTCGAGCTTCTCCTGCGCCATGACCTGCTGGTACGCCTCCTGGACGAGCGTCTGGAGGGTGTCCTGGCGGATCTCGGTCGCGAAGCGCTTGCGCACCATCGCCGCGGGCGCCTTGCCGGGGCGGAAGCCGGGGAGGCGCGCCTGCGACGCGTAGCGGCGCGCGGTGCGCTCCTCGGCGGCCTGCACGGCCTCGGCGGGGATCGACACCTCGAGGTGTCGCTCGGCGCCGGCGCTCTCCTTCTGCGTGATCTGGATGTCCATGGTCGGTTCAAGCCGCGCTCCACGGGGAGCGCACTCGGCAAAGGTGCGGGCTGAGACGGGCAGAGCGTCGCCTGCCCGGCAATGGCCGGTCCGCGACGCTCCGCCCCACAAGCTAACCGCGCCCCTCTGACGATAGAAGCACAGCCCCGGCCCCCGGGGGCCCTGGAGCACGCGGTCGGGAGCGGGGTACGTTGCGAGCCGGGCCCGGCCGGTCGCCGGGCGGACGTCCCCTCCACTCCACTGCCCATGCCCCTCCTCCGTCAGCGTCCGGCGCTCGCCGCCGCCAGCGCGGCCCTCGCGGCCGTCACCCTCGCCGCCGCCGCGCTCGGCGCGCAGGCCGCTCCGGCCCCCGACCCGGGCCCGTGGCGCCAGGCCGTGGCCGTCAACGCCCTCGGCCTCCCCTTCGGGCTGTTCTCGGCCGAGTACGAGGCGGCGCTCGCCAGCCCGGGCTTCACCCTGGGGATCGGCGGCTCCTGGCTCACCACCGGCGACGACCGCGACAGCTGGATCTCGGCCAAGGCGCTGTACTACCCGGGCGAGCGGCCCTTCCGCGGCTTCTCGGTGGGGCTCACCGCCGGCGTCCACTCGGCGCGCAACGACGACAACTTCGTCTGCACGTTCGGGTGCAGCGGCGACCTGCCGCGCCGCACGGCCACCGCGCCCACCGCGGGCGTCATCGTCAGCTACGACTGGCTCCTCGGACGCCAGGAGAAGTTCCGCGTCGGCATCGGCGCGGGCGCGAAGCGCGTGCTCCGCGACGTCAACGACGGCAGCCCGCTGGAGCAGGTCTACCCGGACGGCCGCTTCGTCATCGGCGTCGCGTTCTGAGTCGGGCGCGCCGGTCCCGGACGGCGAACGGCAACGGCGTCTGCACGGAAGCGATCCGGTAACGGCGTTGATAGGTGCGGATGGCTCCGCGTGGCGGCGAGGGATCTCGCACTCCACCGGAGCCATCCGCCGTTATCCGATCGGTTCAGCCCTCTTCCTTGCGGACGCCGTTCGCCGTGCCCGTCCGCCGCGCCGGACCTAGCGCTCGGCCGCGACCGCCTCGACGCGCGATCGCGCCGTGGCGCGCGGCGCCTCGCCGATCAGCTCCGCGACGATCTTCCCCGAGCTCATGACGCCCGGCAGCCCCGCGCCGGGATGCGTGCCCGCGCCGGCGAAGTACAGGTTGTCGACGTCCTCGCTGCGGTTGTGCGGGCGCATCCACGCGCTCTGCATCAGCGTCGGCTCCACCGAGAAGGCGCTCCCCAGGTAGGAGTTCAGCGTCCCCTCGAAGTGCAGCGGGTCGATGCGGTGCTCGGTGACGATGTGCTTCGACAGGTCGGGCAGGTACCGCTCCTCCAGCGAGCGCATGATCGCGTCGCGGTAGCGCGGCGCCGCCTCGCGCCAGTCGGTGTCGCCGCCCAGGTGCGGCACGGGCGACAGCACGTACCACGCGTCGCACCCCGGCGGCGCCAGCGACGGATCCGTCGCGGTGGGGCGGTGCAGGTAGAGCGAGAAGTCCTCCGCCAGCCGCTTCCGCCCGAAGATGTCGTCCAGCAGGCCGCGGTAGCGCGGGCCCATCAGGATCTCGTGGTGGGCCATGTGCTCGTAGCGCCGGTCCGTGCCGAAGTAGATCACGAACAGCGACATCGAGTACTTCATCCGCTTCACGCGCGCGTCCGTCATCCGCCGGCGCGCGGCCGGCGCCACCATCTTGAGGTACGTCGACGCGACGTCGGCGTTGCTCACCACCGCGTCCGCGCGCAGCCGCGTCCCGTCCCCCAGCCGCACGCCCGTCGCGCGGCGGCGCGTCGCGTCGACCTCGATCTCCGCGACGTCCGTGTCGAGCCGCAGCTCGCCGCCCAGCTCCTCGAACAGCCGCACGAGCGCCTGCACCAGCGCGCCCGTGCCGCCCATCGCGAACCACACGCCCCAGCGCTGCTCCAGCGTGTGGATCAGCGTGTAGATCGACGTCGTCTGGAACGGGTTGCCGCCCACCAGCAGCGGGTGGAACGAGAACACCTGCCGCAGCCGCTCGTCCTTGATGTGGCGGGCGACGTAGCTCGCGACGCTGCGGTCCGCTCGCAGGCGCACGAGGTCGGGCAGCACGCGCAGCATGTCGCGCAGCTTCAGGAACGGCTGGTCGATCAGCCCGAACCCCGTCTCGAAGATCGCGTCGCCGCCGGCGAAGAAGCGCTCGTAGCCCGCGACGTCGTCGGGGTTGAAGCGCCGGATCTGCTCGACGATCGACGCGCGGTTCCCGTCGTAGCGGAACACCGAGCCGTCGGCGAAGCGGATGTTGTAGAACGGGTCGCACGGCACGAGCGACACGTAGTCCGCGGTACGCCGCCCGGCCACCGCGAACAGCTCGTCGATGAGCCACGGCGCCGTGATGATCGTCGGCCCGCCGTCGAAGGTGAAGCCGTCCTGCCGGTACACGTAGGCGCGCCCGCCCGGCTGGTCGCGCCGCTCGAGGATCGTGACCTCGTGTCCCTGCGCCTGCAGGCGGATCGCGGCGCTGAGGCCCCCGAATCCCGATCCGATGACGACGATCCTCACGTGACCGCGACTTCCGGGTCGCCCGGCGCCCGGCGCTCGGCGCTCGCGCCGTCGTACGTGGAACCGAGCGCCGAGCGCGGAGCGCCGACTGCGCGGGGAGCGCGCAGCGCCAGCGCGAGCGGCAGCGCCATCGCCGCGAAGCCCAGGATCGCCGCCCACCACATCCCGTAGCGCGCGCAGATCGTCACAGGCAGCACGCCGTTCACCGCGTACAGCACGAGCGGGAAGCGCGACGGCGCGACCAGCCGGGCCCACGCGCTCGGCGGCACGACCGCGAGCATCACGCGCGCGACGACCGTCCCCGTCAGCAGCCACCCGATCCAGTTGGACAGCGGCATCCCGTAGAACAGGTCGCTCACGAACACGCGCTGCAGCGCCGTCTGCTGCGCCTCGGGCGCGAGGTGCCAGATCCAGTGCGCGGTGCGCACCATCGCCGGGTCCATCGACACGTCCCACGCCGTCAACACGAGCCCCGCGACGAGCGCCCAGCGCGCCTTGCTCCAGGCGTCGTCGGCGGCGCGCAGCACTCGCCCGCAGATCGCGAGCGAGCAGTAGAGCATGAAGAACCACGACGTGGGGATGTTGAACGGCACCAGCGCCGCGACCTTCCAGCCCAGCAGCCCGCTGTAGGAGTACGGCCCGAACGGGTAGCCCGTCGCCGTGCCCGACAGCTCGGAGGCGAGCGAGATCGTGAAGCCGAGCGCGAAGATCAGCAGCGCGCGGCGCGCGCCGAGCTTCCCGGTGGCGTGCAGCAGCCCGGCGAGCGCGCCCAGCACCACCGTCGTCGCGGGGCCGAACGTCCAGCCGATGCGGAGCGCCTGCTGGTTGGCCGGCTCCTGCAGCCAGGCCGGCGGTGGGCCCGACAGGAAGGTCGCGAACGCGACGGCGGAGAAGAGGCTGAGCGCGGCGTGCGCGGCCAGGCAGATGCCGGCGGCGCGCAGCAGGCCGCGCGGGGACTCGGGCATCGGGCTCATGCGAGCTTCACCAGGTCGGAGGCGCGGGCGCGGGCGGCGTGGCCGGTGCCCGCGACGGCGAGCGTCGTGGGGCAGAGGTCCCACTCCGGCACCAGGTCGCGGGCGCCGTCCGCGCCCGACGTCGCGTCCCCGGCGCGCAGGCGCCAGGCGCGCCACAGCACCTCGGCGCGCGCGGCGGCGCCCAGGTGCGCCCGCTGGCTGATGGTGTCGTAGCCCAGCCGCTCGATCGCGCCGAGGATGCCCGCGTAGCCGGTCGCGCAGGCGAGCGCACACCGCTGCGCGTCGGGCGAGAGCAGCGCGATGCCGGGGCGCGCCGCCTCGTACAGCGAGCGCGCGCGGCCCACCGCGAACGCCATGAACGGCCGCCACCGCTCGTCGCGGGCGAGGTCGGGGCGATGCAGCACGTCGTCGATGTCCAGCCCGAACGCCGCCAGGTCCTCGGCCGGCAGGTAGCAGCGGCCGCGCCGCGCGTCCTCGCCGATGTCGCGCAGGATGTTGGTGAGCTGCATCGCGACGCCGAGCGTGCGCGCGTAGCGCAGGGCGCGATCGCGGACCGCGGGCCCGCCGGGCACGCCGAAGACGTAGGTGCACATCTCGCCGACCGTGCTGGCGACGCCCTCGCAGTACGTCACGAGCGCGCGCCAGCTCTCGTAGCGCGCGGGCTCCAGGTCGCGCGCGACGCCCGCGAGCAGCTCGCGCAGGACGTCGGGCGGCACCGCGTGCCGGTCGAGCACCCGGTGCAGCTCCCGGAACACCGGCCCCTCGGGCTGGCCGGCGAGGGCCCCCTCCAGCGCCCGCGCGTACGCGTCGAGCTGCCCGGCGACGGCGGCCGGCCCCGCGAGGGGGGCCGCGTCCACCAGATCGTCCGCCACGCGGCAGAAGGCGTAGAGCGCGTAGGCGGCGCGGCGCTTCTCGGGCGGGAGCAGCCAGCTCGCGTAGTGGAAGGTGCGCGCGTGCCCCCGGACGATGCGGGCGCACCACCGCGCGTCGTCGCCGGGCGCGAGGGTCGGGAACGCCGCGGAGCTCGAGTCGGGCATCACGATGCGGGAAGCGGGGACCGCGCGGCGCGGGGGCGCCGCGGTGCTCGCCGACCCCGGCGGGGGCGGCGTCGCTCCGTACAAACGTGTGGAGGGATCGCAGGTTCCCGGCCGCCCGCCTCCCCCCCGCGCCGTCTGCCCGTTCGATGCTCGGGGCGGGACTCGAACCCGCACGCCTTGCGGCACCAGATCCTAAGTCTGGCGCGTCTGCCATTTCGCCACCCGAGCGGCACCGCGCCGGCGCGGACTGCCGCCGGCGGGCTCGTGGAAGGTAGCCCGCGCCTGCCGCCGCCACAGCCCCGCGCGCTTTCGTACGGATCTCGTCCGAAATGTCGTTGTCGCCTTGCGCTTGACAGCCGACGCGCACGCGTAGTATTCCCCCGAAAGCGCGCCCCACGCACCGCTCGCGCACCACCGTTCCGGTGGTGACGTGCCGTGGACGC
>CBHYLO010000194.1:0-7675 GCA_966128675.1 uncultured bacterium
AGCACGCCGAACGGCTTGGTGACGTAGTCGTCGGAGCCCAGGTGCAGCCCGCGCACCTTGTCGGCCTCCTCGCCGCGCGCGGTGAGGATCAGCACCGGCATCTGGCGCCCCTCGTCGCGCAGCGTCTTCAGCACGCGGAAGCCGTCGAGCCCCGGGAGCATGAGGTCGAGCAGCACGAGGTCGGGCGAGCCGGCGCGCACGGCCGCGAGGCCCGCCGGCCCGTCGGGCGCGACCTCCACCTCGTAGCCCTCGATCTCGAGGTTGTTGCGGAGGCCGAAGGCCAGGTCGGGATTGTCCTCGACGACGACGATGCGCGGCATGGGCGCTCTACGCGGGCTTCACGAGACGGAGTGGGGCGCGCGCGCGACGCCCAGCGGGGCGGGCATCGCGTGCGGGGGAACGTCGACGGGCGGCACCGCCGGCGCGGCGTCCGCGGGCAGCTCCAGCAGCAGGCGCGCGCCGCCGCCCGGCGCCTCCTCCACGCGCACGCGGCCGCCGTGCAGCGTCACGAGGTCGCGCACGACGGCGAGCCCGATGCCGCTGCCCGCCACCGCGGAGCCGGCGTCGCGCTCCAGGCGGAAGAAGGGGAGCCACACGCGCTCGCGGTCGCGGGGGGCGATGCCGGGGCCCTCGTCCTCCACCCACAGGTGCGCGAACGGGCCCGCGGCGCGCAGCCCCACGCGCACGGTCTGTCCGGTGGGGCCGTACTTCACCGCGTTGTCCAGCAGGTTGAGGAGCGCCTGCCGCAGCGCCGCGCGATCGACCGACGCCTGCACGTCGCACGTCGGCTCGCACGCGACGCTCACGCCGCGCGCCTGCGCGATGGGCGTGAACGCCTCCACCGTGTCGCGCACCTCGTCGGCGAGGCGCGTGGGCTCGGGCGACAGGCGCGTGACGCGGCGCTCGCTGCGCGAGAACTGCAGCACGTTCTCCACCAGGTGCGTCAGCCGCCGCGCCTCCTGGTCGATGATCTCCAGCGAGCGGCGCCCCTCGGCCTCGCTGCGCACGCGGCCCAGCAGCAGCGTCTCCGCGAACATGCGCACCTGCGCCAGCGGCGTGCGCAGCTCGTGCGAGATGTTGCTCACGAAGTCGGCGCGCAGCCGCGCCAGCGCGTACTCGCGGCGGATCTGCAGGATGGCGACGATCACCAGCGCGCCCGTGAGCGCGAGCAGCGCGAGCAGCTGCGGCAGGCGCTGGCGCGGCAGCCCGCCGATCACCAGCCGGTCGGCGACGTCGGGGCGCAGCGTGAGGTTCACCACCAGCCCGCCGAACTTGTCCAGCCGATACTGCGCCGTGAACGGCGAGTCGTACGCGACGGCCGAGCGATACAGCTCGGCGCCGCGGTCGTCGGTCACCACCACCGACAGCAGCGAGTCGTTGGGCGTGCCGCCCACCAGCGACGGCGGCAGCAGCGCGCCGTAGCGCATCGCGTCCACGAACACCGGGCGCGCGAAGTCGCGGAACGGCGCGCCGAAGCCGAACGCCGCCGCCGGCTTGTCCCAGTCGTCGAAGCGCACCGCGTACGCCAGCAGCCAGCGCCGCCCGCCCGCCTCGGCCACCAGGTCGGCATGGTCCCACGACTTCCGGAACACGCCGAGCGCGTGGTGCGCGACCGTCTCGCGCAGCCAGTCGCGCGGCGGCCCGCCCGCGCAGCCCAGCACCTGGCGCAGCTCGTGGGTGCGCAGGTCGAGGCGGAAGAGGAAGCGCGACTTCTCCTGCGGGAGCACGCTCGCGGCGGCGGTCGTGAAGCCGCGCCGCGGATCCACGCAGCCCTTGTTGTGCCGCTTGTCGAGCGCGCTGTCCAGCTGCACCGCCAGCCGCTCGGCCACGCCCGGCCGCTCGCCGCCCATCAGGTCCGTGGGGCGCGCGAGTACGCCGCTGGCGCGCGCGTAGATCCCTTCCTTGGCGCGCGACGCCATCTGCAGCGCGGCGAACTGCGCGTAGTCGCGCAGCGTGCGCTCCGCGGTGGCGCGGTGCGAGTGCGCGGCGTCCATCGCCTGCCAGGCGAGGACCGCGGTGAGCGCGAAGCTGGCGACCAGCAGCGCGACGAGCACGCCCACGCGGCGGCCTTCGGGGCCGGGGCCGGCGCCCGGGAACAGAGAGGGCATGGGGCGAAGCTACGCCGCCCGCCGCGCCGCCGCACGCGGGCGCGGGCGATGTTCACGGCGTCCTGACGCTGGGGCCGGTCGGCCCCGGGCGCGCCTCAGCGCAGCAGGTCCGGCGGCAGGCGGCGGATCCAGCCGGCCGAGAGCGCACCCCAGAGGCCCACGAGGATCGCCTCGGCCGCGTCGTGGCGGAGCGAGGTCGGGCGCGGCCCCTCGCCGAACGCGATCGCGCGCCGCGCGAGGCGGTCCGAGATCGTCTTCAGCTGCGCCGTGCCGCCGCCCTGCTCGCGCGGCAGCAGGAAGACGCCGCGCCAGTCCTCGGCGCTCACGCGCTGGACCGTGAGCGCGCGCCGGTCGGCCTCGTGCGCCCACGCGTCGGCGATCGGGCCGCCGCCCTCGAGCACGACGCGCGCGAGGTCGGGCACCTCGTCCAGCAGGGCGGGGATGGCGCGACGCAGGCGCGGCAGCCCGCCGAAGTTGCGCGAGCGGTACCAGCGCAGCCGCCCGTCCTCGCCCCAGCAGGCGAAGCCCGTGCGCACGCCGACGTCGACGGCGAGGAGGGCGGTCATCGCAGGCTCCCGCTGGCGGCGCGGCGCCCCGCGGGTATCCTCAGGCCGTCCGCCGGCACCGCTCCCTCACGCGTCCCGCCATGCCCAGCCGCCGCTCCTTCCTGCGCTCCGCCGGTGCCGTCGCCGCCGCGCCCCTCGCCGCGCCGCTGTGGAACGCGCTGCACGCCACGCCCGCGCCGCCGTTCGCCGCGCGGGCGGGCCGTGCGCTGCGGGACGCGCACGCGATCGCGGGCGGCCGCGCGCCCGACGCGCTGGCCGACGACGAGGCGTACTGGGGCGAGATCCAGCGCGCGTTCGACGCCGACCGCACGATGATCAACCTCAACAACGGCGGCGTCAGCCCCACGCCGTCGCACGTGCTGGAGGCGATGATCCGCGACCTGCGCTTCTCGAACGAGCTGCCGGTCGAGCACATGTGGCGCGTGCTGGAGCCGCGCCTGGAGAGCGTGCGGCGCGAGCTGGCGCGCGAGTTCGGGTGCGACCCCGAGGAGATGGCGATCGTCCGCAACGCCAGCGAGGCGAACGAGACGATGATCCTCGGCCTCGACCTCAGGCGCGGCGACGAGGTGATCGTCAGCACGCAGAACTACCCGCGCATGCTGACCGCGTGGGAGCAGCGGGCGCGCCGCGACGGGATCGTCGTGAAGTCGGTGAAGTTCGACGTCCCGTCGAGCGACGACCACGTGGTCGAGCGGTTCGCCGCCGCCATCACGCCGCGCACGCGCGCGATCGAGCTGCCGCACATCACCAACCTCACGGGGCAGGTGCTGCCCGTGCGCCGCATCCAGCAGCTCGCGCGGCCGAAGGGGATCGAGGTGCTGGTGGACGGCGCGCACGCGTTCGCGCACTTCCCGTTCACGCGCGATGCGCTCGACTGCGACTACTACGGCACGAGCCTCCACAAGTGGCTGCTGGCGCCGGTGGGCACGGGCTTCCTGTACGTGCGGCGCGACCGCATCCCGAAGCTCTGGCCGCTGATGGCCGCGCCGAAGAGCATGGACGCCGACGTGCGGAAGTACGAGGAGATCGGGACGCACCCCGCGGCCAATCACAACGCGATCGCCGTCGCGCTGACCTTCCACCGCGCGATCGGCGCCGAGCGGAAGGCGGCGCGCCTGCGGTGGCTGCGCGACCGGTGGGCGAAGCCGCTGCTGGCGGCGAGCGACCGCGTGCGCGTGCTCACGCCGCTGGACGATCCGGCGCGCGCGGGCGCGATCGGGTTCTTCGCGGTGGAGGGATTGGACCCGGCGAAGCTGGGCGGCTGGCTGCTGGCGAAGCACCGCATCGTCACCACGCCCATCGTCTTCCCAGAGTTCAGCGGCATCCGCGTCACGCCCAACGTCTACACGACGCGCGAGGAGCTCGACACCTTCGTGGAGACGGTGACCGCGGCGATCCGGACGGGCGTGGCGTAGCGCGTCGGGTGCCTGTCACTCGGTGACGGGGCGCCGCGTGCCGCCGACCGTCGCGCGGCCGATCGTGCCGACGTCGGTGCCGAACCAGATCTGGCCCGTGCGGCGGTCGAAGGTCATGTGCCGCACGGTGCCGCCGCCGCTCTCGATGGTCGTGTGGCCGAAGAAGCGCTCGCCCTGCGGATCGAAGCCGATCAGCCGGTTGGGCTGCTTCCCCGTCTCGACGAACCAGAGGCGGTCGCGGTCGTCGACCGTCATCGCGTACGGCAGCGACGTGGCGCCGCCCGGGTTCGGCCACTCCTTCACCGCGCCGCTGCGCGGGTCGAGGCGGCCGAGGAAGCCGCGCGAGTAGTCGACGTACCACACCATGTCGTCCGACGTGATGGCGATGCGGCGCGGGCGCGCGCGGTCGTGCGGCAGCGGGAAGGTGCGCAGCCGCATGCTCGCCGGGTCGATCGTCGCGATCGCGTTGGTGCCGAACAGGTCGAACCACGGCCGGCCGCGCGAGTCGAGCACGAGGCCGTAGGGGCGCGACTGCGCCTTCGGGATCTTCACCAGCCGGATCTGCCCGGTGCGCGGCGTCAGCCGGCCGACCGCGTTCCCGTTCTGCACGGTGAACCAGAGGTCGCCGTCGGGCGCGAAGATCATCGTGTGCGGATCGCGCACCGTGCTGTCGGGCATCGGGAAGCGCGTGATCTTCCCGGTCGCCGGCTCCAGCCGCCCGATCATCGCGTTGCGGTTGCCCGCGTACCACGCGTTCCCGTCGGGACCGACGACGACGTTGTGCGGGTGCGTGCCGTCGTCGATCTCGTACTTCCGGAACTCGCCGTTTGCCGGGTTGAGCCACGCGACGTAGTTGCCCGCCTGGCCGACGAACCAGACGCGCCCCTGCGCGTCGGCGATCGGGTCGCGCGGGCGGCTGTTCTCCCACGGCACCTTCCACTCGCGCACAGGGACGGCGTCGGCCGCGGGCGAGGCGACCGGCGCGCCCTGCGCGGCGGCGCGCGCGGGCGCCAGCGCGGCGAGAGCGGGAAGGGCGGCGGGGAGCGCCGCGGGGGCGAGCGCGGGGTGCAACGAGCGCGGGGCGCGTCTGGCCGACCTGCGCCGGCACCGTCCACCCGACCGGGTGTCCCGCGTTCTGCCGGTCGAGCCAGACCTTGAGCGGCGCGAAGTACTCCATCATCGCGCCCGCGTCCATGCGGCGCTCGCCGGTCATCGCGAACAGCACGTCCTGCCACGGCCGGCTCTGCCCCGCCTCGAGCAGGCGCGCGAGCTTCGCGCCCGCCGCCTTGCTGCCGTAGAACGAGCAGCGGTACAGCGGCCCCGTGTGCCCCGCCTCGCGGCACATCGCGCGATAGAGCTGGAACTGCAGCACGCGCGCGAGGAAGTAGCGCGTGTACGGCGTGTTGGCCGGCACGTGGTACTTGGCGCCCGGGTCGAAGTCGGCCTCGGTGCGCGCCATTGGGGGCGCGACGCCCTGGTACTTCGCGCGCAGCGCCCACCACGCCCGGTTGTAGTCGGCCGGCGTCACCTGCCCGCTGAACACCTGCCAGCGCCACTGGTCGATGAGCAGGCCGAACGGGAGGAACGCCACCTTGTCGAGCGCCTGCTGCAGCAGTCGCGACGTGTCCGACGCGGTGCTCGGCGCCTGCGCGAGCAGGCCGACCTGCTGCAGGTAGCCCGGCGTGATCGAGAGCGCGACCGCGTCGCCGATGGCCTCGTGGAAGCCGTCGTGCGCGCCGTTCTGGAACAGGAACGGCTGCCCCTTGTAGGCGCGCTGGTAGAAGTTGTGCCCCAGCTCGTGGTGCACCGTGACGAAGTCCTCGCCGGTCAGCTCCGCGCACATCTTGATGCGCACGTCGTCCTGCGCGTCGATGTCCCACGCGCTGGCGTGGCAGACCACCTCGCGGTCGCGCGGCTTGGTCAGCATCGAGCGCGTCCAGAACGTCTTGGGCAGCGAGTCGAAGCCGAGCGAGGTGAAGAAGCCCTCGCCGAAGCGGAACATCGCGGGGACGTCGGTCCCCTTCGCCTTCAGCAGCTGCGTCACGTCGACCGTCGGCGCCGCGTTCGCGGGCGACACGAGCGGGAACACGTTGCCCCACTCCTGCGCCCACATGTTGCCGAGCAGGTGCGCGGGGATCATCCCGTCCTTCGGCACGGCCGCGTCGCCGTACTGCTGGTTGAGCCGCGTGCGCGTGTAGGCGTGCAGCGCCACGTACAGCGGGCGCACCTGCTGCCAGAGCCGCTCCAGCTCCGCGGCGAACGCCTCGGCCGGCATGTCGTAGCCCGAGCGCCACATCACGCCGACGTCGCGGAACCCCAGCTCGCGCGCGCCCTCGTTGGAGAGCTGCACGAAGCGCGCGTAGCGGTCCTTCATCGGCGGCGCGATGGCGTGCCAGCCGCGCCACGCGTCGAGCAGCACGTTGGGGTCGCGGCTCTCGACCAGCGCGCGCGAGAGCGCGTTGATCTGGTAGCACGTCGAGTCGCCGCGCGCGGCGCCCGCGCCGGCCGCCGGCCGCGGCTCGCCCAGCCGGCCCGGCCGGCAGTAGGTGCCGCGTCCGTAGTCGGCCTCGAGCCCGACCGCCAGCCGCGTCAGCTCCGCGGCCTTGGCGGGGTCGCTCGGCGGCGGCGCGACGAGCGAGAGCTTGAGGAGCGTGAGCTTGCGCCGCAGGTCCGCGGGCAGCGGGACGCCGTCGAAGCGGGTCGTGCCCAGCGCCCAGCGCTGGGCGGCCACCGCGTAGCGCTCCTGCACGTCGGCGGAGAGCCGCTCGGTGTCGTCCGTGATGTAGGTGGCGGCCACCCACGAGGCGCGGTTCGCCTTCTCGCCGAGCGTCGCGAGCTCGCGCTCGGCGGAGTCGACGAAGGCGCGCGCGGCGGCCGGGGTGGCGGCGGGCGCCTGGGCGCCGGCGCTCGCGCCCACCAGGAGCGCGGCGAGCAGCGGACAGAGGTGGCGGCGCATGGAGGGCTCCATCGGGGCGGCTGGCGGGTATGCGTCCTACGGAATGTGCGCCGCGGTGCGGGCGCGCGAAACCGGCGCGCGCGGCAGCGGCGCGCGACCCTGGCGCGGCGCGTGTACACGGCCGAGCTTCCGGCTGATGACCGACTCTCCATCCGCGCCCGGGAGGCGCCCGACCACCATGGCCACCCGACTCGCCCGCACGCCGGCCGCCGCCGCGCTGGCCGTCCTCGCGCTGGGCGTCACCCTCCCGGCCACGGGCTGCTGGCGCAAGGGCGCCGCGAGCGCACAGCAGGACGAGCGTCCGACGACGCTGCGCGTGCGCAACCAGGGCTTCCTCGACGTCAACGTCTACGCCGTGCGCGGCAGCCAGCGCGTGCGCCTCGGCACGGTGACGGGCAACTCGACGCAGGTGCTGCGCATCCCGCCCTTCCTGATGAGCGGCATCACGCCGCTGCGCTTCATCGCCGACCCGATCGGCAACCAGCGCACGCCGACGAGCGACGAGATCGTGGTGACGCCGGGGGACGAGGTGCAGCTGTACATACCGCCGGCCTGATGGAGCGGAGGACGGAACGGCGCAGGACGATAGCGCGTGAAACGGAGAGGCGGACGCTGCGAGCCCGAAGCTCG
>CBHYLO010000195.1:0-7630 GCA_966128675.1 uncultured bacterium
GCCATATCCGTTCGGGAAGTACGACGTGGTGCTGGCGCCGGCCTTCCCGTTCGGCGGCATGGAGCACCCGGGCGCCGTCTTCTACAACGAGGAGACGTTCGTCTACCGCGAGCGGCCCACGCAGCCGCAGCGCATCGGCCGCACCGCGACCATCTACCACGAGGTGGCGCACCAGTGGTTCGGCGACCTGGTGACGATGCGCTGGTTCGACGACCTGTGGCTCAAGGAGGGCTTCGCGACGTACATGGCGGCGCGCATGCAGGCCGCGCTCGACCCGGCGTCGGAGGCGTGGAAGACCTTCTACCTCCGCAACAAGCCGACCGCCTACGCCGTCGACGCGTCGCTCGGCACCACGCCGGTGTGGCAGGAGCTCGCGAACCTCGACCAGGCCAAGAGCAACTACGGCGCGATCGTCTACAACAAGGCGCCGTCGGTGCTGAAGCAGCTCGAGTACGTCGTCGGCGAGCGCGCCTTCCGCGACGGCGTGCGGCGCTTCCTCACCCGGCACGCGTACGCCAACGCGACGTGGCGCGACCTGCTGGCCGCCGTCGGCGAGGCCTCCGGCCGCGACCTGTCGGCCTGGGGCGCGCAGTACCGCCTGCGGCCCGGCCTCCCGGTGCGGGAGGCGACGCACGCGGACGGCGGCGTGACCATCACGCAGCGCGCCGCGCAGCAGCTCTCGGGCGCGGATCCATGGCCCATCCGCGCCGAGCTGCTCGTGAGGGGCGACGGCGCCTCGCAGCTGCGGCGTCCCGTGACGCTCGCCGGCCGCACGACGCGCATCGCCGTCGCGCCCGACGCCGACGCGCTGCTCTTCCCCAACGCGGGCGACCACGCCTACGCGCTGACGCTGCTCGACGCGGGCTCCGTGCGGTGGGCCGAGCGGCACCTGGGCGACCGGCGCGACGTGGGGGACGCGCTGCTGCGCGCGCAGCTGTGGGGCGCGCTGTGGGACCTGGCGCGCGAGGCGCGCTACGCGCCCACGCGCTTCCTCGCGCTCGCGCAGCAGGCGCTGCCCGCGGAGCGCGACGAGCAGATCGCCGGCTTCGTGCTCGCGCGCGTGACGCGGGCGGCGACGCGCTGGCTCGGGCCCGCGCAGCGCGACTCGGTGCTGCCGGGGCTGGAGGCGCTGCTGGCGCGCGCGGCCGACGACGCCGCGCGGCCGTACGGCATCCGCAAGGCGCACCTGGACGCGCTGGTGTCGGTCGCGCAGACGCCCGCGGCGCTGGCCGCGCTCGACGCGCGCCTCGACTCCGCGACGGCGGCGGGCGCGCCGCTGCGCGGACCGACGCGCTGGGCCATCGTCACCACGCTGGTCGCGCGCGGCGCGCCGACCGCCGCGCGACGCCTGGCCGACGAGGCCCGCCGCGACTCGACCAGCGAGGGGAAGCGGCGCGCGTTCGTCGCGGGCGCGGCGCGCGCGGACAGCGCGGTCAAGCGCGCCTACTTCGCGCGGTACTTCGCCGACCGCGCGCTGAACGAGGAGTGGGTGACGGCGAGCCTGGGCGCGTTCGTGGCCCCGGGCCACGAGGCGCTCGTGCGGCCGTACGTCGCGCCCGCGCTCGACTCGCTGCCGTGGATCCAGCGCAACCGCCGCATCTTCTTCCTCGGCAGCTGGCTCGACGCGCTGGTGGGCGGGCAGGGGACGCCGGAGGCGCTGGCGGAGGTCGACGACTTCCTGCGCACGCACCCGGCGCTGCCGGCGGACCTGCGCCGGAAGATCCTGCAGAGCGCCGACGAGCTGCGGCGCGCGGTGGCGGTGCGCGCGGCGTTCGCGCGCTGACGTCCGCTGCGCGCGACGCACGCGGGGCCGGAGCGCACGTCGCGCCCCGGCCCCGCGTCGTCGTCCGCCGCGCTCAGACGATGAAGGGATCGACGATCGCCAGCACCTCGGCCATCGTCAGCGGCTCGTCGAACGCCTCGGTGACCGCGTCCTGGCTGATGTCGAAGTCCGGGCGCAGCCGGCCCACGAGCGGGACCACGTTGACGCCGGCGTGCGTCGTGTTCTGCTCGCCCGCGTACACCGCGTTCGCGCCGGGGACGTCGGTCACGTTGCGCGTGATCCAGCCCTGGTAGAGCGGCTCGGTCTCGCTGAAGGCGCCGCGCATGCGGCGGATCTGCGCCGCGTGGCGCGCCTCCACGGAGTGCACCTGCAGCGCGGCCTGCAGCGCGAAGTTGTTGCCGTCCGGCCCACGGAACGGGCGCAGCATGGGCGCCTGGCCCTTGTACGCGCGCACGCCCGTGTCCTCGAACGCCTGCGCCACGGCCATCAGGGTGCCGTAGCCGCCGGGGCTGAAGAGGCCCGCGTAGGGCCCGCGCCCCGAGCCGTTGCCGCCCGTGAAGTCGAACGTCGGCTTGGCGACCGCCGCGGCGCCGAGCGCGCGGCGCAGGAAGGCGACGTGCGCGAGCTCGTGGTCGCGGATCGTCGCGAAGACCGCGGCGTCGCGCTCGGGCACGATCCCCGAGCCCACCGCGCGCACGTAGAACTCCGCCTCCAGCTCCTCGAGCGTGAGCGCGAAGTTGAAGATGTCGACGACGGCCCGCGGCAGGCCGCCGGTCTGGCCGAAGGCCTCGCGCGCGAGCGCGGCGAGCGCCACGGGCGCGGACGCGACGCGCAGCGCGGTCGCGAGGCCGACCGACGCGGCGGCCCCGCCCTTGAGCGCGGCGCGGCGCGTGAGGGGCGCGGTGAGACGGCCGACGAGCTCGGGGTCGCTCGCGGCGAGCGCGGGAAGGAGCGGCTGGTGCTGGTCCATGGGATCCTCGCGCTCAGGCGTTGACGACGGTGATGCTCTGCACGACGAACGGCCGCGCCGCCGACAGGACCTGCGCCGGCGTCAGCGCCGGGTCGAACGCGTCGGGCGCGAAGGCCGAGCCGGAGTTGCCGTTGCGCACCGCGCGGATGGCGGAGGCGTGGCGCGCCTCGACCGAGACGATCTTGCCGGCGACGGCGAGGAACGCCTCGTTCGCCAGGTAGCGCCCGGCGCCGTTGTACGCGCCGACGCCGAGGTCCTCGAACGTCTGCGCGGTCGTGAGCACGGAGTCGCGGTTCGTGAAGTTGATGCTCGCGAAGTTCACCGAGAGGTCCGGGATCGCGCTCGTGCCGAGGGCGGCCTTGAAGAACTCGCGGTGCGCGATCTCGTGGTCGCGCAGGTCGCGCAGGATCGACTGCTCGCTCGGCGTGAACCGCGAGGTGAAGCCGGCGGTGGCGACGACCTGCGTGTAGAACGCCGCCTCCAGCTGCTCCAGCGCGTACGCGTAGTTGAGGACGTCCACGTCGCTCGAGAAGTCGAGCGTCACGTTGTTCCCGTTGACGACCGCGAAGCTCGCGTCGCGCGGCGCGAGCGGCGTGGTCGACGTGTCGGTGCACGCGGCCAGCGCGCCTCCGACGGTCAGCGTCACGCCCGCGAGCCCCGCGGCGCGCAGGAAGTCGCGGCGGCTGCGCTCCGCCGGCGGCGCCGACACAGCGCGCGGGTTCCCCAGTTGCGTCCCGTCCATATGGTGCTCCCCTCCTCCCCTGAACCCGGCACTGCGTCGTCGCCCTCCACCAGCCGGCCGGTGGCGGCGTGGGCCTCTCGTGAGGCCGTGGGACGTCGGCGCACGCGCGGCGCCTCACGCCGACGGATGCACCAACGGTCGTGCTGCACGGTGGTTCCCGTGCCGTCGATGCGTCGCGAGCGAGGCCTGCCCCGCGACGCGAGGCGGCACCGTTGGCAAGCGACGCGCCATGATGGGCGTCGTGTCGTGCGACGGCATGCATGCAACCGTCGATGAGGCACGAGACGCACGTGAATGCGCGCAGATTGCCGCCGCGCGATGCAGCAGCGCGCATCCGTCGACGCGGCTGGTGCATGAGGGCTGCGGGCGGCGGGCTGCGGATTCTGCGCCGTGCCGTCGGCGCGTGACGTCGCACCCGGCCTGCACGAGCTACGCGTTCGACTCCGGATGCTCCGGATCGAGCGGATGAGACGGATCGCTCCGCGTGGCGGCGACGCTCCCTGCGCTCCATGGAGCGATCCGCAGCATCCGTCTCATCCGGAGCATCCGTAGTCCGGATTCGCCGACTCGTGCCTGGCGCGTCGGTCCCCGAACAGCGCACGGCTCTGACGGGATTGCACGGACGAGAGCTGATGTACGCTCCTCCTGGCACACGGCTCGGTGTGCCGCGACGACGTCACATCGAGTCTCGTCCGTCAGACCAGATCTTGTCCTGTCCGTCGTTGTCGGTCGGATCTGGCGCGCCGATGCGCGGGCGCAGGATCCGCAGCCCGCAGTCCGCAGCCCCTCTCAGCGTCCCCACGCCATCAGCAGGCAGCCGCCGAGCAGCAGCGACACGCCGAGGCGGCGCGGCGCGGACACGTGCTCGCCCAGCAGCCGCGCACCGAGCCACACGCCGACCGCGATGCTCACCTGTCGCAGCCCGACCACGTACGTCGAGCCGCCCGTGCGCAGCGCCGCCAGCGCGAGCCCGTAGCTCAGCGTGTTCAGCACGCCCACCGTGACGGCCGCGCCGCGGTGCGCGCGCCACTCCTCGCGCAGCGCGGGCACGCCCTCGGCGCGCGCGACCCACGCCAGGTAGCCCGCGCCCGCGCACGCCGTGTAGCCGTAGAAGTACGCCCACAGCGAGATGGTGCGCACCGCGTACTTGTCCCAGATCGTGCTCGTGCCGAGGATGAACGCCATCAGCAGCGCGAGCAGCGTCGCGGGGCCGCGCAGCTGCGTCGCCAGCTCGCGCCACGCCTCGCGGCGCAGCGCGGGCAGCTGCATCACCAGCACGCCCGCGACGATGCAGACGATCGCGATCCACCCGAGCGGGCCCACGCGCTCCCCGAACGCGAGCCAGCCGAGCGGCGGCAGGAAGAGCAGCGCGCCGCCGCGCGCGATCGGGTAGATGAACGAGAGATCGCCGACGCGGTACGCCGCGCCGAGCGTGACGTAGCCCGCGAGCACGAAGCAGGTGCCGACGGCGATGAACGGCCCCACGCCCGCGAGCGTTCCCGCCGGCGCGCGCCACGCCAGCACCGCCGCGGCCGGCAGGAACACCACCGCCTCCGCGGCCTTGCTGAGCGCGATGAACGCGCGCGTCCCGCCGGCGCGCTTCAGCAGGTAGTTCCAGTACGCGTGCGCGGCCGCCGAGATCAGGACGAGGAGGACCGCGGTCGGCGTCACGCGCGCGTCGCTCGCGGCATCACGGGCGCCACTCGGCGATGAACAGGTTCGTGTCGCCCGGCTTGTCGGCGCCGCGGTTCGACGCCCACACGAGCCGCTTCCCGTCGTGGCTGAACATCGGGAAGCCGTCGAACTCCGGGTTGCGCGTGATCTGCTCCAGCCCCGTGCCGTCGAGGTTCACGACGAACAGGTCGAAGTTGCGGCTGCGCGGGTTCTGGTGGTTGCTCGAGAAGACGATGCGCCGCCCGTCCGGCGTCCACGACGGGCCGAAGTTCGCGCCGCCGAGCTGGGTGACCTGCCGCTGGTCGCTGCCGTCGGCGTTCATCACGAACAGCTCCATGCGGTTGGGGCGGATCATCCGCTGGCCCAGCAGCTCGCGATACTGGCGCAGGCCGGCCGAGTCCTCCGGCGCGTAGTGCCACGCGCGGTAGACGATCTTCGTGCCGTCGGGGCTCCACCACGGGCCGCCGTCGTAGCCGGGCGTCGTCGTCAGGCGGCGCACGTCGCTGCCGTCGACGTTCATCGTGTAGATGTCGAGGTCCCCGTCCTTCAGCGACGTGAACACGATGCGCGTTCCGTCGGGCGACAGCACGCCCTCGGCCGTGTAGACGCCGTAGCTCGTGAGGCGCTTCAGGCCGGAGCCGTCGCGGTTGGCCGTGAAGATGTCGTACGGGTCGATGCCCCACACGTAGCCCCGGGACGGATCGGGCTTCACGGGGCAGGCGGCGCCGGCGGCGTGCGTCGAGGCGAAGAAGAGCCGCCGGTCGCCCGGCAGGAACCAGCCGCACGTCGTCTTCCCCTCGCCGTTGGAGACGCGCGTGAGCTGCGTGCCGTCGGTGCGGATGACGTACTGCTGGTCGCAGGCGCGCCCGTCGCGCGTGCTCTGGAAGGTCAGCCACTGGTCGTCGTGGCTGAAGTACGCCTCCGCGTTCTCGCCGCCGAAGGTGATCTGGCGGACGTCGGCGAGGTGCGTCTCGCCGCTGTCGGGCGTCACCGCGCGCGCGGGGGACTGGGCGGGCGGCTCGCCGCCGGTGGAGACCACGACGCCGCGCGAGCAGGCGCCGCCGGCGGCGGTGACGACGGTGGCGGCGGCGAGGAGGGCGGCGAGCTGGAGGCGCGGGCGGGGCATGCGGAGTGGGGACGGGATGGGGGTGGGCGGAAAGAAATCGGCCGGCGTCCCGGCGGGGAGCCCTCCGTTCAATTCCGATTGACAAGCTCGGGATTGCCGGCAAGGTTCCCGGCCATGCCGTCGCCCACCGCTCCCAGTGCCCGGCGCCGCGGTCTCTGGACCGGCGCCGTCCGCCCCGCGCTCTTCTGGCTGCACCTCGTCACCGGCGTCGCGGCCGGGGCGGTCGTGCTGGTCATGTCGCTGACCGGCGTCCTGCTGACCTACCAGCGGCAGCTGACCGCCTGGTCCACCGGGACCGTTGCCGTGCCGCCGGGGGCCGCCCGCCTCCCGCTCGACACGCTGGTCGCGCGGGTGCGCCTGGCGGAGCCGGGGGCGAAGGTCACCGGGGTGACGGTGAAGGACGACCCGAGCGCGCCGGTGGCCGTGGGCGTCGACCCGCGGCGGACGATCGCGCTCGATCCGTACACGGGCGCGGTGCTGCCGGGGCGCCCCGGCGTGCGGGCGTTCTTCGCGACGGTCGAGCGGTGGCATCGCTCGCTGGCGACCGGCCCGTCGGTGCGCGACCCGCTGGGCGTGCGGCTCACGGGCGCCAGCAACCTCGCCTTCCTGTTCCTGCTCCTGACCGGCGTCTTCCTCTGGTGGCCGCGAAGGGTCAGCCGCCGCTCGCTGCGCGCGGCGCTCGTCCCGACCTTCCGGGCGCGGGGGCGGGCGCGCGACTGGAACTGGCACCACGTGCTGGGCGCCTGGACGGCGCCCGTGATGCTGCTCGTGGTCTTCTCGGCCGCCATGATCTCCTATGCGTGGCCGGCGGCGCTGGTGATCCGCGCGTTCGGCGGCGAGCCCCCGAAGGCCGAGGCGCCACGCGCGGGCGGGAGCGGCGAGCGACGCGAAGGGCCGGCGTTCGCGCCCGACCTCGACGCCCTGTTCGCGAAGGCCGGCGCGGCGGCGCCCGGCTGGAAGCAGCTCCAGCTGCGGTATCCGGCAAACGGCGCGAAGAGGGCCACCCTCACCGCGTCCGCGACCGCCAGCAACCGCCCCGACGGGCGCACCACGCTCACGGTCGACGCGCGCACGGCGGCGATCACGAAGGTCCAGCCCTACGCCGGCATGCCGGTCGCCCAGCGGGTGCGGGCGTGGGTGCGCCCGGTGCACACGGGCGAGGCGGCCGGCGTCGTGGGGCAGACGCTGGCGGGGCTGGCGTCGGCGGCCGGGGTCGGGCTGGTGTGGACCGGGCTCGCGCTGACGCTCCGCCGGCTGCTGGCGCGGGCGCGGCGGCGGGCGCTGGAGGTGGTGGAGGAGGACGAGGCGGAGCGGAGGGCGGTCGCCGCCTGACGC
>CBHYLO010000196.1:0-7626 GCA_966128675.1 uncultured bacterium
GCCTGGATCGCCGGCGCGGGGCTGGCCGCGCTGGCGCAGCGGGGCGAGGGGCTCCGCGAGCCGGACGAGGTGGCGGATGCGCTCGCCGCGGGGGTCGCGGCCGACTCCGCGGCGGCCGACCCGCTCGCGGACGACGCGGAGCGGCACACCCCGGTGCTGGTCGTGGGCGACTGGCTGCACCGGCCCGTCCACGTGAAGGCCGTCGCGCCGCCGGTGGTGGCGGCGAAGCCGGCCGCCGCGAAGCCCGGGGTCCGCGACCTTCCCCGGCCGTTCGCCGCGCTGCGGCTGGCGTCGTCGGGGCTGATCATGCCGCGGCTGGCACTCCCCCGCGTGCTCAGCCCGCGGCTGCCGGCGCTGCGGTCGCTGCTGACCCGCGCCCGCCCCGGCGAGGCGGTGCACGTGCGGCTGTCGGCGTACTGCCTGCGCGGCCGCACCCGCCGCGGGACGGTCGTCCGGCCGGGGATCATCGCCGCCGACCCGCGCGTCTTCCCGCTCGCGCGGCACGTCGAGCTGTACGCGGCGGGGCGCTACCTGGGCCGGTTCAAGGTCGAGGACACCGGGTCGGCCATCAAGGGCACCCGGATCGACATCTGGACGCCCGACTGCGGGGACGCGGTCCGGTTCGGGATGCGGGACGGGATCGCGCAGCTGGTGGGCGTGGGGGACTGACCTGCGGGCTGCGGGCTGCGGGCTGCGGATTTGACGACGGCGCGTCCCGAGCGGCGGTAGACCGCAGCGCGCAGCCCGCAGCCGTCTGGCAAGCCACTTGCCCTTCTGCCCGGCAGCGGCCTGACCGCGCCCCACCCTCGACGCGGAGTGTAGCGGTATGTCGTCCTTCGGCACCTACCTGACCGGCTTCCTGCTGGTGATCGTCGGCCTCGCGGTCGGCGCCTACCTGCTGAACGTGCCGCCGACCTGGATCGGCGTCGGCGTCATCGTCCTGATCGGCATCGGCGTCCTGACCGCGACGACCCGGACGCGCCCCAAGGACCCGGTCTGACCCCCGTGTGACCCCTGGCGAGGACGCCTTCGCGGGCGCCTCGCGCGGTTCGCCCGTCACGCCCGACCGCCCCGGCCCCGCGCCGCGGCGGTGCGTGACTTTTTTGTTGACGGGCTGCGTACCCAGCATTACCGTGGCGCCCTGCCACCCGCGAGGCCAGCGCGCGCGGGTCCTTTCCGCGCGCTTTCTCTTCCCGCGACACGGTACGGGGCGTCTATGCAGCGAGCGACAGAGGGTCGGTCCACCAAGCAGTTCTTCCGTGCCTCCCCCTCCAGCGCGTTCGACCAGTACCTCCACGACATCCAGCGCCTCCCCCTCATCGAGGACCCGGAAGAGGAGCGCCGCCTCGCCCGCCTCGCCCAGAAGGGCGACCAGGTGGCCGCCGAGCGGCTCGTGACGGCGAACCTGCGGTTCGTCATCTCGTACGTGAAGAAGTACCAGGGCCACGGGCTCGAGCTGAGCGAGCTGGTGGCGATCGGGAACGAGGGGCTGCTCAAGGCGGTCCGGAAGTTCGATCCCGACCAGGGGGTGAAGTTCATCTCCTACGCCGTGTGGTGGGTCCGCCAGGCGGTCCTCAAGGCGCTGGCCGAGCAGACGCGCTCCGTGCGCATCCCGCTCAACC
Source organism: uncultured bacterium (assembly GCA_966128675.1). Lineage (GTDB taxonomy): Bacteria > Gemmatimonadota > Gemmatimonadetes > Gemmatimonadales > Gemmatimonadaceae > Roseisolibacter. The sequence goes on from CBHYLO010000196.1 coordinate 1,623, forward strand.
AGAACTCCGCGCTCATCCGCATGAGCCGCGCGGAGACGATCCTCGCCCAGGTCCTGCGGCGCGACCCGACCGACGAGGAGCTGGCGAAGCTGATCGAGGAGGAGCCCGAGGTCGTCCGCAACGCGCGCCAGCTGAGCACGATCGAGGTCTCCCTCGACGCGCCCGTCGACCGCAGCGACCGCGACGCGAGCACCCTCGGCGAGCGCTTCGCCGACGAGGCGAGCGAGGACATCGAGGACGCGACGCACCAGAAGCTGATGCGCGAGTCGCTGCACAGCGCCCTCGCCCAGCACCTGACGCCGCGGGAGCGGAAGATCCTCGCGCTCTACTACGGCCTCGAGGAGGGGGCCGAGGAGATGACGCTGGAGCGCATCGGCGCGCTGATGGGCGTGACGCGCGAGCGCATCCGGCAGATCCGCGAGCGCGCCTTCGCGAAGCTGCGCGAGAGCGCCGACGGAACGGCGCTCGCCGGGTTCTGGCACGCCGCCTGACCCGCGCGCTGATCGAGCGGAGGTGACGAAGGGGAGCCCCGACCGTGGGCTCCCCTTCGTCGTTCCGGCCGCACGCACGAGGCCGCCTGAACGGGGCGCTGCATGACGCCGGACGCCGCTTGGCCTCATGAACGCGCCGGATATCTTCCGGGGCCGGCCCGCCGCGATTCACGCGACGCCGGCGCTTCCCGCGTCTCATCCTGGCCGTATGCACCATCCGTCCGAACCCCGCCCCGCGGCGCCACTGTCGCCCGCGGCGCCCGCCGCGACTCCGAGCGACGCCGCGCGCCCGCGCGCGCTGCTGGTGGACGACGAGCCGGTGATCCGCCAGGCGCTGCGCCGCTTCTTCGTGCGCATGGGGTGGGACGTCGACGAGGCCGAGGACGGGACCGAGGCGCTGCGCCTCCTGCTGGGCACGGACGACGGCGCGCCGACGCGCGAGTACACGGTCATCATCTCCGACCTGCGCATGCCGGGCGTCTCGGGCATCGAGCTGCACGCGCGGCTCGCGGCCGCGCGTCCCGCGCTGCTCGACCGGCTGATCCTCTCGACGGGCGACTCGGTGTCGTCGGAGGCGGCGGACTTCCTCCGCCACTCCAGCTGCCCGGTGCTCAACAAGCCGTTCGAGCTGGCGGAGCTGCGCGCGATGCTCGCGCGCGTGCACGCGCCGGGCTGAGCGCACGCCCGCGCGCGCGGCACGGCGCTCCCCCTCGCGGACTGGCGCAGGTAGCTTGCCGAGGTGACGTCGCCTGCCCGCCTGCCGCTCTTCCCGCTGCCGCTCGTGCTGTTCCCCGGTGCGACGCTGCCGCTGCACGTCTTCGAGCCGCGCTACCGCGCCCTGCTCGCGGACTGCGAGCGCGGGGACGGGCGCTTCGGCATCGTGCCGAGCGCGGGCAGCGAGCCGCCGCGCGCCGGCGCCGTGGGGTGCGTGGCCGAGCTGCGCGACGTGGTGACGCTGCCCGACGGCCGCTCCAACATCCTCGTCGAGGGCGCGGAGCGCTTCGCGGTCGCGCGCCTGGTCCCGTCGGACGCCGCGTACCTCGTGGCCGAGGTGCGGCCGTGGGCCGACGAGCCGGAGCCCGACGCGCACCACGAGCTGCGCGCGCTGGACGCCGGCACGCGCGAGGCGTTCCAGCGCGTGGCGCGCGCCGCGCGCGCGATCGCCGACGACGGCGACCCGATCCCCGACCTGCCGTCCGATCCGGCCGCGCTGTCGTTCGCGATCGCGGCGGCCGTGGAGCTGGAGCTGGGCACGCGCCAGCGCCTGCTGGCGTCGCGGTCCGCGGTGGGGCGGCTGCGCGAGGTGCACGAGCTGCTGGCGCGCGCGCTGCCCGGCGTCGAGATGCGCGCGCAGGTGCACGTCGGCGCGCGGCGCAACGGGCACGGGCCGTACGTGCCGCCCGACGTTCCGCCGCCGGCCTGAATGGCGACGCACGTCCCCGAGGCCGGGTCGCACGCGCTGCACGCGCTGGACGCCGACGCGATCGCGCGCCTCGCCGCGGCGCTGACCGCGATCGTGGGCGAGCGGCACGTGCTGCGGCGCCCGAGCGCGCTGCGCGTGTACGACTCCGACGGCCTGCCGGGCTACCACCGGCAGCCGGCGCTCGCCGTGCTGCCCGGCACGCGCGACGAGCTGGTGGAGGTGGTGCGCGCGCTGGCGGAGGAGGGCGCGCCGTTCGTCGCGCGCGGCGCGGGCACGGGGCTGTCGGGCGGCTCGCTCGCCGACGGCATCGTCGTCGTGGGGCTGAACCGGCTCAACCGCATCGTCGCGATCGACGCGGAGAACGCGCTCGCGGTGGTGGAGCCGGGCGTGGTGAACGTGACGCTGACGCGCGCGGTGGCGCCGTTCGGGCTGCACTACGCGCCCGATCCGTCCAGCCAGAGCGCGTGCACCATCGGCGGCAACGTCGCGGAGAACGCGGGCGGGCCGCACTGCCTGAAGTACGGCGTGACGCTGAACCACGTCGCCGCCGTCACCGTCCTGCTGCCCGACGGCGCGACCGTCGTCCTCGGCGACGCGGACGGCGAGGACGACGGCTACGACCTGCTGGGCGCGTTCGTCGGCAGCGAGGGGTGCTTCGGCATCGCGCTCGACGTGACGGTGCGCTTGGCGCGCGACCCGCAGGCGGTGCGCACGCTGCTGGCCGACTTCGCGGACATGGACGACGCGGCGCGCGCGGTGTCGCGCATCATCGCGGCGGGCATCGTCCCCGCGGCGCTCGAGATGATGGACGGCGCGGCGATCCGCGCGGTGGAGGCGTCGATCTACGCGGCGGGCTATCCGACCGACGCGGCAGCGATCCTGCTCTGCGAGCTCGACGGGCTGGCCGCGGGGCTGGACGAGGACGCGGCGCGCGTCGCGGCGCTCTGCCGCGCGGAGGGCGCGCGCGACGTCGCGGTGGCCGCGGACGCCGCGCAGCGCGCGCGCCTCTGGCAGGGGCGCAAGAAGGCGTTCGGCGCGATGGGGCGCATCGCGCCGCACCTGGTGCTGCAGGACGCCGTGGTGCCGCGCACGCGGCTGCCCGCGGTGCTGGCGCGCATCGCGGAGATCGGCGCGGCGCACGGCGTGCGCATCGGCAACGTCTTCCACGCGGGCGACGGCAACCTGCACCCGAACATCAGCTACGACGCGCACGACGCCGACGAGAGCGCGCGCGTGCACGCCGCGATGTCCGAGGTCATGCAGGCGTGCATCGATGCCGGTGGCACGATCACCGGCGAGCACGGCGTGGGGCTCGACAAGCGCGACTACATGGACGCGCTGTTCGACGCGCCGTCGCTGGCCGCGATGTGCCGGCTGCGCGAGGTGTTCGACCCGGAGCGCCGCGCGACCCCGGGCAAGGTCGTGCCGGTGCACGCGTGCCGCGAATGGCACGCGACGCCCGCCGCGCGGCGCCACGCGGGAGCCGCGTCGTGACGACCGCGACGACCGAGCTGCCGGTCGTCGGCGCGCCGCGCGACGAGGCCGAGGCCGCGGCGCTGGTGCGCGAGGCGGCGGCGCGCGGGACGCGCCTGCGGCTCGTCGGCGGCGGCACCTGGACGGGCGGCGGGCGGCCGGTGCGCGCCGACGCCATGCTCCCGCTGTCGGCGCTGCGCGGCATCGTCGACTACGTGCCGGGCGACCTCACGCTCACCGCGCGCGCGGGCACGCCGCTGGCCGAGATCGCGCGCGTGACCGCGGCGGAGCGCCAGCTCCTCGCGCTCGACCCGTTCGGCGACGCGGCGGGGACCATCGGCGCGACCGTCGCGACGGCGAGCGTCGGGCCGCTCGCGCACGCCTTCGGCGGCCCGCGCGACAACGTGCTGGGGCTCGCGTGCGTCGCGGGCACCGGCGACGTCGTGCGCGCGGGCGGCCGCGTGGTGAAGAACGTCGCGGGCTTCGACCTGGTGCGGCTGCTCACGGGCGCGTGGGGCACGCTGGGCGCGCTCACGGAGGTCAGCGTGCGCCTGCGCGCGCTGCCCGAGGTGGACGCGACGGTCGCCGTCGCGCTGCCGCCCGTGCGCGAGCTGGACGCGTGGCTGGCGCGCCTGCGCGCCGCGCCGCTGGCCGCGTGGGCGCTGGAGCTGGTGAACGCGCCGCTCGCCGCGCAGCTGGACGCGGGCGACCGCCCGCTGCTTCTGGCGCGGCTCGCGGGCAACGCCCCCGCCGTCGACGCGCAGCGCGCGACGCTGGCCGCGCTCGGCGACCTCCGCGAGCTGCCGCCCGACGTGTGGACGCGGCTGCGCGGCTGCGAGCCCGCCGACGCGATCGTCGCCCGGCTGTCTGCGCGGCCGTCGCGCCTCGCGGCGCTCTGCGCGGAGCTGTTCGCGCCCGCGGCGCGCGCGTTCGGGCTGATGGCGCATGCGTCCGTGTCGCGCGGCGTCGTGCGCTTCGTCCTGCCGGGCGCCGACGGCTTCGGCATGCCGCGCGCCGCCACACCCGCCGCCGACGTGCCGCCCGTGCGCCGCGTGCTGGAGCGCGCGCCCGCCGCGCTGTGGCCCGCGCTCGCCGCCGAGTGGAGCGCGCCGCGCGCCACCGACGCGCTGTCGCGCCGCGTGCGCGCCGCGTTCGACCCGCACGGCCTCCTCAACCCCGGCGCGATGGACGCGCCGGACGCCGGTCCCGCCGCCTGAGCATGAGCACCGCCACGTCCTCCGCCCTTCCCGTCGCCGCGCCGTGCGCGCTCCCCGGCACGCCGCTCGCCGACGTGCGATCGGGGATCGACGCCTGCGTGCACTGCGGCTTCTGCCTGCAGGCGTGCCCCACGTACGTGAACCTGCAGGACGAGAACGACTCGCCGCGCGGGCGCATCCTGCTGATGCGCGAGGTGCTCGAGGGCACGCTGCCCGTCGACGATCCGGACGTGCAGACGCACATCGACCGGTGCCTGGGCTGCCGCGCGTGCGAGACCGCGTGTCCGTCCGGCGTGCCGTACGGGCAGATGCTGGAGGCGATGCGCGCGACGCTGGCCGAGGGGCGCCCGCGCCCGCTCGTGGCGCGCGTGATCCTCGGCACCTTCGCGCGGCGGTGGCTGCTGGCGCTCGTGCTGCTCGGCGCGCGCGTGCTGCGCGCCACGGGGATCCCGGGCCTGCTCGCGCGCGGGGTGCGCGGGCGCCTGGGCTTCGCGATGGCGATGCTCGACTCGACGCGCCGCGCCGTGTCGACGCGCGGGTGGCGCGCCGCCGGCGACGGCGCCCGCGGGCCGGTGACGCTGCTGGAAGGGTGCGTGATGCGCGGGCTGTACGCGCACACGCACGCCGCCACGCGCCGCACGCTGACGCACAACGGCTACCGCATGACGGCCGCGCGCGGGCAGGGCTGCTGCGGCGCGCTGCACGCGCACGCGGGCGACCTCGAAGGCGCGCGGGCGCTGGCGCGCGCCAACGTCGCCGCGTTCGAGCGCGCGCCGGACGCGACGATCGTCACCAACTCCGCGGGCTGCGGCGCGATGCTCAAGGAGTACGGGCACCTGCTGGCCGACGACCCCGCGTGGGCCGCGCGCGCGCAGGCGGTCGCCGCGCGGGCGCGCGACGTCAGCGAGCTGCTGGCGGCGGCGGGTCCGCGCCCCGCACGGGGCCGCGTGCGCGACGGCGGCGCGCCGGTGCGCGTGACGTACGACGCCCCCTGCCACCTGCTGCACGCGCAGCGCCTCGCGGACCCGCCGCTGGCGGTGCTGCGCGCGGTGGGCGGCGTGGAGCTGGTGCCGCTGGCCGAGGCGGACCAGTGCTGCGGCAGCGCGGGGATCTACAACCTGATCGAGCCCGAGACGTCGGACGCCGTGCTGGAGCCCAAGCTGCGGCACGTCGCGGAGACCGGCGCCGCGCTGGTGGCGAGCGGGAACCCGGGCTGCCTGATGCAGCTGGGGGCGGGGCTCGCGCGCAGCGGGTCGGCGGCGCGCGTGATCCATCCGGTGGAGCTGCTGGACGCGGCCTACGCGTCGGCGCCGCGCTGAAGGCACGCTGACGGCGCGTTGGCGGTGCGCTGACGGCGCCGACGGCGCGTCGTCTGTTTAGCGCGCGGGTGTGGCGCGCGC
>CBHYLO010000197.1:0-7621 GCA_966128675.1 uncultured bacterium
AGCCACGCGGCGAGCAGGATCGTCGCCAGCGGCCGCAGCGCGCGGTCGAGCAGCCTCGCCGCGAGGAGCCCCGCCGCGATCGTCGCGTGGACCATCGCCGTGCGCCGGCGCGCCTGGATCAGCTGCCCGAGGCCCGGCAGCACCAGGCTCGCCAGCGCCGCGGGCACGTCGCGCGGCGTCACCGGGGCGCCGGTGCCGCCGCCGCGGATCACGCGCAGGCGCCGCGGCGCGCGGGCGAGGCGCGTCCGGGCCGGCAGGGCGTCGGGGCGGCGGTGGGCGTCCACGTCAGCTGATCCACTGGCCGACGAGCCCGAACAGGCTCGTGAACACGAGCACGACGGCCGCCGACACGCCCACGACGGCCGCGAGGCCCCGCACCGTGCGCCAGAGCGCCAGCGGCGCGGCCGGCGGGCGGAGCGCGAGCTCCGCGCGCGCGTGGGCGGCGAGCGCGACGAGCCGCCGGTCGGCGACGGCCCACGTGCCGAACGCCGCGAAGCACAGCGCGGCCGAGAACGGCGCGGGCCAGGCCACGGGCCGCCAGAGCGCCATCACCAGCGCCACCGACAGCCCCAGCACGACGTCCAGCGCGAGCCGCCGGCGCGAGGCCGAGCGGGCGCGCAGCGTCAGCAGCTCCGCGAGCCCAGCGTCCGAGCGGGCGGCGGTGTCGACCATGGGTTCCCCCGGAGCATCGGGAGCGGACCGGGACCGCCGCGGGTGCGCGGTCCGGCCGCTCCGCCCTGCCCTACGATGTCACCGCCGGGCCGCGCGCGCATCCCCCGTCGCGCCGCGCGCCGGCCGCTCAGTTGGCGCGGGGGTCGTCCGGCTCGCCCGGAGCGTCCTCGTCGTCGGCGGGCGAGAAGGCCGACTCCAGCTCGTCGTTCGCCAGCAGGTCGCGCACGACCGCCTCGATGGTCGGGCGCGAGGTGTCGTCCACCAGCACGAGGTCCGACGCCCACAGGTAGCGGCCGCCGAGGTTCTCGCCGCTCTCGGCGCAGTTGGCGCGCAGCGTCGCCAGGTGGTCGAAGGCGCAGAAGCTGGCGATCCAGCGCGAGCCGTCGGCCAGCGTCACGATGACGTCGGTCACGTCGTCCGACGGGGTCCAGCGACCGGGCGCCCACTCCTCGGCCTCGATCCAGAGCAGGAAGGGTTGCACGTGCATGACGGCGCGAGAAGAGGGGTGGAGCGGAGCGCGGCGCGGCGTCAGCCGACGGCGCGCAGGACGGCCTGCAGCAGCAGCACCACGAGCACCGCGCCGGCGACGGCGAGCAGCGCGATCCCGGCCAGCACGGCGAGCACGACGCGGCGGCTGGCGGCGCGCGCGCCGCGCGGGTCGGCCAGGTGCCGCTCCAGCAGCGCGACGTTGCGCGTGTTGGAGCGCCAGCCGAGGTCGAACACGTCGCCGAACAGCGGCACGGTGCCCACCAGCGTGTCGATGCCGACGTTGAGCAGCATGCGCACGAGCACGGGCGCCGGCGCGCCGAGCCGCGCGGCCGCGAGCACGATGTAGCCGGACGCCGCCGCGCCGACGACGTCGCCGACGCCGGGGATCAGCCCGAGCACGGCGTCGAGCCCGAAGCGCACCGGCGTGCCCGGCACGCGCACCGCGGTGTCGAGCACGCGCGCCATCGCGCGCACGCGCTCGGCGTGGCGCATCCGGCCGCCCTGCACGGGCCCGGTCAGCACCTCGCCGACGACCGGCTCCCGGGCCGGCGCCGCGGACGGCTCAGCGGGCGGTCGCGGCGCCACCGGAGCCCTCGCCGGCGGGCGCGCCGCCGATGGAGAAGAGCGCGCGCAGGTGCGGCGGCACGCGGCGCGGGCGGCCGGTCGCGGGATCGACGGGGCACCAGAGCGTGCGCGAGCGCGCGAGGACGCGGTCGTCGCCGAGGCGCCGCACGTCGGTGTGCCGCTCGAAGATCAGCCCCTTCGCGTGGCCGACGCGCGTGCGCACCACCACCGCGTCGTCGAGCACCGCGGGCGCGAGGTAGTCGATCTCGTGGCGCGTGCAGACCCAGCCGACCTGCGCGCGGTCCTCGGGCGTCGTGAGCGCGAGCCAGTGCGCGGTCGCGGTGTCCTGCACCCACTGCACGTAGACGACGTTGTTCACGTGCGCCTGCTCGTCCAGGTCCGCCGCGGCCACGCGCAGCGTGCGCGCGTACGTGTCGCGCCCCGCGTCGGACGGGAGCGGGCGGGCGCGCTCGGGCGCGTCGGCGGAGTCGGGGGCGCGGACGGTCACGCGGCTCGGGATCGCACGATCGAGGCCGCCGCGCGCGTCACGCGGCCGCCAGGCACTCGATCTCGACGCGGGCGCCGAGCGCGAGCCCCGTGGTGCCGAACGCGCTGCGCGCGGGGAAGTTGCGCGGGAAGTAGCGCGCGTAGACGGCGTTCATCGCCGGCCACTCCTTCATGTCGGCCATCATCACGGTGCACTTCACGACGCGCTCCATGGACGACCCGGTGCGCTGCAGCACGCCGCGGATGTTCTCCAGCGTCTGGCGCGTCTCGGCCTCGATCCCGCCGGGGACGAGGCGGCCGCTGCTGTCGGTGCCGATCTGCCCCGCGAGGTAGAGCATCCCCTGCACGCGCACGGCGGGCGAGAACGGGTACTGGGGCGCGCCGAACGGCGTGAGGAACTCGGGCGCGCCCGCGGCGTTGCGGGTCGCGGACGAGCAGGCGGCCGTGCCGAGGCACGCGAGGGCGACGAGGAGGCGGCGCACGGCGGCGGGAGCTGGAGGACGGTGGAGGACGCGGCGAACGCCGGCAACGCTCGCACGGCCCGCGCGCGCCGTCAACCCGACGTCGACCCGACGCCGTCCGGCGCGCGTCCCTGCCGTCAGAGCCGCCGGATCTCGTGCGCGCGGATCACCAGCTCGTCCTGCGCGAAGCGCGCCTCCAGCGTCGCGCGCAGCGCGCGCCACCAGTCCGCGTCGAGCGCGTCCACCATCACCTCGTAGACGACGACGTCGTCGCGCGCGGGCGGCGCGCCGTCCGGCGCCCACAGGCCTTCCGCCGGCGCGCGCGTGTAGGCGGTGAGCCCGCCGAACGTCCCGGTGAGCGTCGCGCGCAGCTCGGCGTAGTGCGATGCGGGGAACGGCCGGCCCGCGTCGTCGCGAACGGGGATCAGCAGCTGGACGAGGTGCATGCGGGCGTCAGCGGGGCTCGCGCGGCAGGAGGGCCGGGTCGTCGGCGTCGGGGCCGGCGTGGGCCGCGGCGTCGTGCGCCAGCGCGTCGGCGACCGCGTCGGCCATGCGCTCCAGGCGCGCCTGCTCGCGCCGCGCCACGCGCCGCCAGATCGCCTGCGACACCGCGAGCCCGGCCGCCAGCGTCCCGAGCCCCAGCGCCGCGACGCCCAGCGCGGGCAGCGCGCTCGACGCCGCCCCCAGCGCCGCGAGCGCGGCGGCGCCCGCGGGCACCACGCGCAGCATGAGCTGCCGCATCTCGAAGCGGCCCGAGACCTCGACGTCCACGCCGTCCGGGCCCGACGGCGTGAGCACGACGGCCGACGCGCTGTAGCCCGTGTCGTAGCGCCACTCGAAGCCGTCGCCCAGGCCGCGCACCTCGCCGAGCTGCGGCGAGTGGCGGCGGATCGCGCCGAGCACCGCGCCGGACGCCAGCGGCGTGCGCGCGCCGTCCACGCGCCGGCGCACGACCACGCGCGCGTCGCCCACCGCGTCGGACCGCGCGTCCGCGTCCGCGCCCGCACCGGGCGCCAGCTCGCGTGCCACGCGGCGCACCAGCAGCGGGTCGATGCCCGCGTCGGCGGCGTCGCGCTCCAGCTCCGAGAGGCGATGCACCGCCTCCCCCTGCCGCAGCTGCAGCTCGGCCGCGCGCCGGAGGATCAGGGCGCGCTCGTCGTCGGTGTAGCGCGGATCGGGCATGCGGGCAATCTGCGCCGGCGGACGGCGTCGCGCACGGGCCGCCGGACCCGGACGGCGAACGGCGTTTGCAAGGAAGAGATCCGAGAACGGCCGATCCCTGCGGATGGCTCCGTGGGGCGGCGAGGAACCTCGCACCCACTCGGAGCCATCCGCCGTTGTCCGATCTCTTCAGACGTCTTCCGTGCTCGTTCCGTTCGGGTCCGGCGCAGCCGGCGCCGGCGCCACCGACGGCAGCGTCGCGAGCCACGCGTCCACCGCGCGCTGCGAGCGCAGCACGACCACGCGGGTCGACGACGGCAGCGCGGCGAGGCGGCGCAGCACGCCCGGGCGGCGCGTGCGCGGATAGCCCCACACCCAGCGCACGAACTCCCACGTCACCTGCTCCGGGCACCCCGCGGCCATGTCGGGGCGCGTGCGGCCGCGGTAGCGCACCGCGCGCGACACGATGCGCCACACGCAGACGGCGCGCGGCAGGTCGAGGAAGACGACCGTGTCGCTCGCGGCCAGCCGCACGTCCAGCGTCCCGCCGTAGTTGCCGTCCATCACCCACGCCGGCTCGGCGATCATCGCCGCGACCGCGCGGCGCCACTCGTCCGCGGGCGGCTCGACCCAGCCGGCGCGCCAGTAGCACGCGTCCAGGTGCACGAGGGGCAGCCCCGTGCGCGCCGCGACGCGCTTCGCGAGCGTGGACTTCCCCGACCCGCCGGAGCCGATGATCGAGACGCGCCGCACGGCGTCGCGCCTACCGCGCGGCGTCCGGGCGCAGGCACGACAGCCCCGCGTCCAGCGCGGCGCGCAGCGCGGGCGCATCGCGCAGCTCGGGCAGCGGCACCGGCGGCGCCGGCTCCGCGTCGTGCGGCGCGATCGTGCGCGCCAGCCACACCACGTCGTGCCACGCGCCCAGCTTGTAGCCCACGCCGCGGAACACGCCCACCGGCGCGAAGCCGAGCGCGCGGTGCATCCCCTCGCTCGCGTCGTTGGGCAGCGTGATGCCCGCGTATGCGTTGCGGAACCCCTGCAGCGCCAGCACCGCGAACAGCGACGTGTACAGCGCGCGCCCGACGCCCGCGCGGTGCGCGTCGGCGTGCACATAGGCCGACACCTCGACCGACCACTGGTACGCCGGGCGGTCGCGGTGCGGGCTCGCGTAGGCGTAGCCCAGGACGCGCGCGTCCCGCTCCAGCACCAGCCACGGCGTGCGCGCGGTGAGCCGCTCGATGCGGCGCGCCATCTCGTCGGCGTCGGGCGGCGTCAGCTCGAACGACGTCGCGCGCCCGTCCACCGCCGGCGCGTAGATCGCGGCCAGCGCCGCACCATCGGCCGCGGCCGCGAGGCGGATGCGCGCGCTCACGCCCACACCTCCTCCGCCTGCTGCAGGTGGCGATGCTGATGCGGCGCCTGCATGGCGAGCGCGGCGAACAGGTTGTAGCGCGCCCGCGCGTCGAACGGCGAGGTCACGCGCACGCGCTCCAGCGGCAGGCCGTCGGCCTCGCGGACGAACGCCAGCAGCTCGTCCTGCCGCGCGTCGAACTCGCGCACCGTCGCCGCGCGCGGCAGATCGCCCGTCGGCACGAACGGCGCCGGCGTGCGGATGCGGCCGATGCGCCGCCCGCCGATGCGCGGCAGCGGGCCCACCATGCGCGAGAGCAGCCAGCCCACGGGATCGCGGCGGTAGCGCGCCGGCGCCGCGCCGTCCAGCGCCGCCGCCTCCGCGAGCGCGGCGCGCAGCAGGGGCGCGTACGCCTGCGCCGTCAGGTTCAGGTGCGCGACGCACTCCGCGACCGACCAGCGCGCGGGATCGGCGCGGCGCGCCCAACGATCGTCCGGCAGCGCGTCCGCCAGCCGGTGCAGGCGGCTCCGCGCGCGCTCCAGGTCGGCCGCGACGTCGGCGAGCTGTGGCTGCATGCGTCGGATCGGGAGGAGGGCCGTCGGGGCGACGGCCACGGGTCGACGGCTACGGCGCGTGCGCGACGGAACGCGCGCGACGGAACATGCGCTACGGAACGTCGGCTACGGCGCGCACTTCGGACAGCGGACGAGCACGGGCCCCTGCTCCGGCAGCTCGCGCGCGATCCACGCGCGCAGCGCCGCGGTCGTCTCGGCGCACACCTGGCGGCTCCCCTTCGCGTTCAGGCGGCCCGGGTGCCGGTCGCGGTCGATCTCGGAGCAGGTGACGCGGTGCAGCGTCGCGCCGGTCTTGGCGCGCACGCCCAGGACGTACCCGCGGGGATGCGAGTTGCGCCACCAGCCGTAGCCGGCGTCGTCGCCGGGATACTCGTACGTCGCGACGTTCGGGTCGGCGGCCGGCTCGCTCATCCGCCGGGCGCGTCGTCGGGACGCGGAGCGTCCGGCTCGTCGGGCGCGGGCGGCTCGACGCCGAGGCTGGCCTGCAGGTCCTCGATCGCGCGCGCGAGCTGCCGCAGCGACTCGAGCATCGCGCGCGCCTCGGGCGGCACCGGCGCGCCGCGCGCCTCGGCCTCGGCGATCTGGGCCTCGAGCGCCTGCGCGGAGTCACCGAAGGTGTGGAGATCGTCGGGGCTGCTGCTCATGCGGGCGGTGGAGATGGAGGGGCGGCGCGCGGCGCCACGGCGGCGGTCGCCGCTCCCGCCTGCCGCAGAACGTAATGCGTCGCGCACCGCGCGGCGCGGGTCGGGCGCCCCCGCTGCTGCAGTCGATGGCCGCAGCGCGGGGCGCACGCCGGGATTGTGCGCGCGACCGACGCCGGCAGGCCGTGCCGTAGCGCACGCACGCGCGAAACTCGGGCTGGCGTCGGCGGGAGCCGCGTGCAATAGATGACGCGCGCCGCGTCGACTCCGTGCGTGGCGCGCCTCCCTGCGCACGCGCTCCGCGAAGGCTGCCCCCATGCGCGACGAGCAGCCCGGCGCCCCGCCGCCGGACGACTCCCCCCACGATCCTCCCCGCGATCTCCCGGCCGTCGATCCGGCGGAGGTGACGTCTCCCGAGTCCCTCGCGCCCGACGCGTCGCACGACGCGCCGGACGAGCTCGCGGCCGACTACGAGATCCTCGGCGAGCTGGGACGCGGCGGCAGCGCCGTCGTGTACCACGCGATCGACCGGCGGCTCGGCCGCGAGGTGGCGCTGAAGGTCGTGCGCACGCCGCGCGGCCGCTCCGACGCCCGCGCCGCGGAGGCGCTGGCGCGGCTGGCCCGCGAGGCCTGCACGGTCGCGCAGCTGGAGCACCCGCACATCGTGCGGCTGCACGCGATCCACCACCTGCGCGACGGCCTCGCCCTCGAGATGCCGCGCATCGCCGGGCAGACGCTGAAGCAGATGCTGGCCGTCGTCGGCCCGCTGGACGCCGACCACACGTCCGCGATCCTGCGCGACGTCGCGGCCGCGCTGGAGTTCGCGCACGCGCGCGGCGTGGTGCACCGCGACGTGAAGCCCGAGAACATCTTCGTCGAGGACTACACCGGGCGCGCGCTGCTCGCCGACTTCGGCGTCGCGCGGTGGCAGGACGCGGACGCGGTGCTCACGCAGACGGGCGTCGCGATCGGCACGCCGGCGTACATGAGCCCCGAGCAGATCGACGGCAGCGCGCTCGACGGGCGCGCGGACCTCTACAGCCTGGGCCTCGTCGGCTGGGAGATGCTGACCGGCCGCCGCCCGTGGGAGGGCGAGTCGCTGCTGACGGTGCTGCAGCGCCAGCAGCGCGACGAGCTGCCGCCCATCGAGGCGGTGCGGCCGGAGGAGCTGCCGCCGGTGCCGCTCGAGCTGCAGTACAT
>CBHYLO010000198.1:0-7578 GCA_966128675.1 uncultured bacterium
CGGCCGCGGCGCACGCGGTGTCGGCCGCCGCGCCGTCGTCGCCGACCTCGATCACGCGCGTGCGCGGCGCGCGCGGCGGTGGCGTCGGCGTCGCGGTCGGCGGAGTCGGCGACCCGGCGAGCGGCGTCCACGCGCCGAACGGATCGACCAGCAGCACCGCGGGCCGGGCGTACGGGTGCCCGCGCGGCGGGACGTGCGCTGCCGGCGGCCGCGCCGCGGGCATCTCCAGACGCACCGTGCGCAGGTCCGTCGGCGGGCCCGCCGTGCGCGGCATCTGCGCGCGGCCGGCCGCGGGCACGGACAGCAGCGCGGCGGCGAGGCCGAGCAGGGCAGGGCGCACGGAACACCTCGGGACGCGGGACTTCCGCAATCTACGCGGCGTTGCGGGGCGGCGGCGCCGAGGCATCTTCAGGGCGTGAACCCGCTCCCGACGCCGGTCCCGCCGCTGCGTGCCGGCGCGCTGCTGGCCGACCGCTACCGCATCGAGCGCGAGCTCGGGCACGGCGGCATGGCGACCGTCTACCTGGCCGAGGAGGTGAAGTACGGCCGGCCGGTCGCCGTGAAGGTGCTGCGCGCCGACCTCGGCTTCGCGCTGGGCGCCGAGCGCTTCCTGCGCGAGATCGGCATCGCCGCGCGGCTGTCGCACCCGCTCCTGGTGCCGCTCATCGACTCGGGCGAGTGGGCGGGGCTGGTCTACTACGTCTCCGCCTACGTCGAGGGCGGCTCGCTGCGCGACCGGCTGCGGCGCGACCGCACGCTCCCGGTCGCGGAGGCGGTGCGCATCACGGTCGACGTCGCGGCCGCGCTCGACTTCGCGCATCGCGCCGGCTTTGTGCACCGCGACGTGAAGCCCGAGAACGTGCTCTTCGCCGACGGGCACGCGCTGCTCGCGGACTTCGGCATCGCGCGCGCGACCTGCGACGACGACGCCGAGCCCGTGACGGCCGCGGGCCTCGCGATCGGCACGCCCGAGTACATGAGCCCCGAGCAGGCGAGCGGCGAGTCGCGCCTGGACGCGCGCAGCGACGTCTACGGCCTCGCGTGCGTGCTCTACGAGATGCTGGCGGGCGAGCCGCCGTTCAGCGGCACCACCGCGCGCACCGTCATGGCGCGGCAGGTCACCGAGGAGCCGCGGCCGCTGCGCGCGCTGCGCCCCGGCGTGCCCACCGGCGTCGAGGCGGCCGTCGTGCGCGCGCTGGCCAAGGATCCCGACCGCCGCTTCGCGTCCACCGCGGACTTCGCGGCGGCGCTGCAGGCGGCGCTGCAGGCCGAGCCCGCGGCGCGGCCGCGCGGGTACGCGGGCGCGACGCGCAGCCTCGCGGTGCTCCCCTTCGTGAACGCGAGCCCCGACCCCGAGAACGAGTACCTCAGCGACGGCATCACGGACGAGCTGATCGACGCGCTGGCCAACGTGGACGGCCTGCGCGTCGCGTCGCGCACGTCGGTGTTCGCGCTCAAGGGCAAGCCGCAGGACGTGCGCGCGATCGGCGCGCTGCTCGACTGCGCCGTGGTGCTGGAGGGCACGGTGCGGCGCGCGGGGCACCAGCTGCGCATCACCGCGCAGCTCACCTCCAC
Source organism: uncultured bacterium (assembly GCA_966128675.1). GTDB lineage: Bacteria > Gemmatimonadota > Gemmatimonadetes > Gemmatimonadales > Gemmatimonadaceae > Roseisolibacter. The sequence continues at coordinate 1,576 of CBHYLO010000198.1, forward strand.
CGAGGACGGGCGGCTGCTCTGGTCGCAGCGCTACGACCGGCGCGTCGCCGACGTCTTCGAGATCCAGGACGAGATCGCGCGCACCATCGTGGGGACGCTGCGCGCGACGTCGTTCGCCGACCTCGCCGCACCGCCGGTGCGCCGCCACACCGAGAGCGTGGTCGCCTATCGCCTGTACCTCCGCGGCCGCTACGAGTGGAACCGGCGCACGCGCGAGGGCGTGGCCGCGGGCATCCGCTACTTCGAGCAGGCGATCGCCGAGGACCCGTCGTACGCGCTCGCGTACACCGGGCTCGCGGACTGCTACGCGCTGGAGGTCGACTACCGCAGCATCCCGGTGCACGAGGGCTTCGCGAAGGCCAAGGACTACGCGCGCCGCGCCATCGCGCTCGACGACTCGCTCGCGGAGGCGCACACGTCGCTCGCCTGGAGCCTGTTCGCGTACGACTGGGCGTGGGACGAGGCCGCGCGCGAGTTCCGCCGCGCGATCGAGTGCGACCCGCGCTACGCCACCGCGCACCAGTGGTACGCCTTCGCGCTCGCGTCGCGCGGCGCGCTGGACGAGGCGCTCGTCGAGGGCCACACCGCGGTGGAGCTGGACGGCGGCTCGGTGTCGGCGCGGCGCTCGCTCGGCTGGGCGTACTACTACGCGCGCCGCTACCCGGACGCGCGCTACCACCTGGACCGCGCGATCGCGATGGACCCGAACGCCGAGGAGAACTACCGCACGCTCGGCCTCGTGCTCGCGATCGAGGGCGACGCCGACGAGGCGACGCGCGTGCTGCAGGAGGCCGCGGCGATGCCGGAGGCCGGCAGCTACACGCGCGGCACGCTCGCCTACGCGCTCGCGCGCGACGGCCGCACGGCGGACGCGCGCGCGATCCTCGCCGGGCTGACGGCGGAGGCGGCGCACGACTACGTCTCGCCCGTGGCCTTCGCCACCGTGCACCTCGGGCTCGGCGACGTGGAGTCCGCGCTCGACTGGACCGAGCGCGCGCTGGAGGGGCGCCGCGGCTGGCTCGCCTACCTGCGCGTGAACCCGATCCTGGACCCGATGCGCGGCCACCCGCGCTTCGACACGTTGCTCGCGCGCATGCGGCTGCGCGACGCGTAGGCGCGCGCCTCGGGCGCGCGTCAGCCGCGCTGCGGCGCAGGGTGCGCGACGCGCTCCTCGTAGCGGCGCATCAGCGGCGTCACCGAGATGCCGTGCACCACGACCGATGCCGTGACCGCCGCCAGCACGATGCTCACCAGCCGCTCCGCCATCGGCGCGGGCAGCCCGTGCTCGGCCGCGTACGCGAGATAGTAGATCGAGCCGATGCCGCGGATGCCGAACCACATCGTGAGGCGCCGCTGCAGCGCCGGCGCGCCGCGCATCGGCGCGCCCAGGCGCACCGCGAGCGGGCGGATCACCAGGAAGAGCAGCGGCGCGAACCACCACGCCTCCAGCGAGAGCGTGCGCGTCGACAGCAGCCCGCCCACCATCACCACGACGGCCACCTCGGCCACGCGCTCCAGCTGCTCCGTGAAGCCCAGCGCGGCCTCCGCCATGTAGGCCGGCGCGGTGTCGGGCGCGGTCGCGATCTCGTCCGCCTGCGCGCTGAGCGCCGCCGCGTGCACGTCCGGTGGCGCGTCCGAGCCGGTGAGCGCCTCGGTCGCGCGGCGCTCCTCGCGCCGCAGCGCGAACCCCGCCGCGAACACGGCCAGGAAGCCGTACCCCTTCACGAGCAGCGCCGCGCCGTACGCGAGCGCGATGAGCCCGAGCGCGAGCAGGTCGTCGAGGCCGAGCGCCTCGCGCTTCTCGCGCCGCAGCCAGAGCACGAGGTGGCTGACGGCCCAGCCCAGCCCCCAGCCGGTCGCCAGCCCCGCCGCGCCGGCCCACAGCACGTCGACGGCGAGCCACTTCCAGCCGAAGGCGCCCAGGTCGTGCGCCCCCAGCAGCCCGAGGCCGAGCATCACGAACGGGAACGCGGTGCCGTCGTTGAGGGCCGCCTCGCCGGTGAGCGAGAAGCGCAGCCGGTCGCTGTCCGACGCGTGGCCCACCTGCACGTCGCTGGCGAGCACCGGGTCGGTCGGCGCCAGGATGGCCCCCAGCAGCACCGCAGCGCCCACGGGCAGCTTCAGGAGGTACACCCCCGCGAGCGTCGCCAGGCCGATGGTCAGCGCCATCACCAGCGTCGCGAGGCGCACCGGCGAGTGCCACCGGTCGTCGGTGAGCGCGGTGCGGAGCTTGAGCCCCGCGGCGAACAGCGAGACCAGCACGGCGACCTCGGTCACCCGCTCCAGCCAGACGGCGTCGCGCACCGCGTCGAGCTGGATCAGCCCGAGCCCCAGCGGCCCGAGCGCCGCGCCGGCGGCCAGGTAGAGTAGGGTCGTGGTGAGCGGGAGGCGCCGCACGGCCGAGCCGACGGTGGCCGTGACCACCAGCAGCAGGCCGACCAGGGTGAACCAGATCGCGACCTTCATGCGGCGGGTGGCGACGGCGCGCTCATGGGCACCGGACAGTGCACGGATGGGACCGTGTGTGCGCCTCCGTACGATTGCGGGTGCGCATTTGCTCGCCGGGCGTACATTCGGGCCACCCGCCGTCCCACCCTCCCGGCCTCCATGCCCCACCGACCGCCGTTCGCCTCGCCGCGTCCGTCGCGCCGCCGACTCGCCGTGGGCATCGCCGCGGCCGTGCTGGGGACCGCCGCCTTCGTCTGGCGGCGCACGCCGCCGCGCGTCCAGGAGCTCGACACGCAGGAGCACCGCGTGCGCGTGACGACCGTCGTCGACGGGCTGCGGAGCCCGTGGGGGATGGCCTTCCTGCCGGGCGGCGACGTGCTGATCACCGAGAAGGGCGGGCGCCTGCGGCTGGTGCGCGCGGGCGTCCTGCAGCCGGAGCCCGTGGGCGCGCTGGAGGTCGCCTCGTCCGGGCAGGGCGGGCTGCTCGACGTGGAGCTGCACCCCGGCTTCGCGCAGAACCGGCTGGTCTACCTCACCTACTCCAAGCCCGGGCCGCGCGGCAGCACGACGGCGCTCGCGCGCGGGCGCTGGGACGGCGACCGTCTGACGGACGTGCGGGACGTCTTCGTCGCCGAGGCGTGGAGCCGCGGCGGGCAGCACTTCGGGTCGCGGATCGTCTTCGACCGCGCGGGGATGGTCTACTTCGGCGTCGGCGAGCGCAACGAGAAGCACCCGGCGCAGGACCTGACGACGGACAAGGGGAAGATCCTGCGGCTGCACGACGATGGCCGCATCCCGCGCGACAACCCGTTCGTCGGCCGCGGCGACGCGCGCCCCGAGATCTTCAGCTACGGGCACCGCAACCCGCAGGGGATGACGCTGCACCCCGTGACCGGCGAGCTGTGGGCGACCGAGCACGGCGCGCGCGGCGGCGACGAGGTGAACCACGTGCGCGCGGGGCGCAACTACGGCTGGCCGCGCATCACGCACGGCGTCGACTATTCCGGCGCGCGCATCAGCCCCGACACGGCCCTGCCGGACATGGAGCAGCCCGTGCTGCACTGGACGCCGTCGATCGCGCCGTCGGGGCTGGCGATCTACGCCGGCGACCGCTTCCCGCGCTGGCGCGGCCACCTGTTCGCGGGCGCGCTCGCGGGGCAGCAGCTGCGGCGCGTCGTCGTCGAGGGAGACCGCGCGGTCCGTCAGGAGACGCTGCTGGAGGGCCGTTCGCGCATCCCCGCGGTGCGGAACCGCCCCCACGGCAACCACTACGGCCAGAAGGACGCGGGCGAAGGGTGGCTGGTGGGCCCCCGGGCGCGCGGTCTGTCGTCGGTGGTGGCGGGCGGGTCGCCCCGCGGGGCGGCGCGCCCCCCCCCCGACGGCAACCTCTACGTCCTGACGGACGCGTCCGAAGGTTCGCTGTTGCGGCTCGAGCCCGTGCCATAGCATCGTGGGACCGGCGCACGGCACTGTCCTGCCTCACTCGCATCTGGCCTGCCCATGCGGTCCGTAGACCTGCACCTGGTGCCCGGCGGCGCGTCCGTCGGCAGCTCGCCATCGGAGCATGGCGATCCGCGCGAGCGCGTCCCGGAGGGACCCGGCCACTCGGTCCAGTTCTACGAGAACGAGGCGTTCCTCGCCGCGGCCGTGGCCGACTTCGTGGCCGACGGCGTGCTCGCCGAGGAGCCGGTGCTGGTCATCGCGACCGCGACGCACCGGCGCGCGTTCGTGCGCCGGCTGCGCGCCAAGGGCATCGACGTCGAGCACGCGCGCGGCGCGGGGCTGCTGACGTGGTGCGACGCCGACGCGATGCTCGCGCGCATCATGGACGGCGCGCAGCCCAGCGAGGATCGCTTCCGCGCGGAGCTCGGCCCGCTGCTGGAGCGCGCGGAGCTGCGCCGCCGCGGCGCGACGGTGCGCGCGTACGGCGAGATGGTGGACGTGCTCTGGCAGCGCGGCGACGCGCTGGCGGCGCTGCGGCTCGAGGAGCTGTGGAACGAGCTCGCGACCACGCACCACTTCGCGCTGCTGTGCGGCTACGCGATGGGACCGTTCTACGGGCTCGCGGGCACCGCGCACCACGCGGCGGTCTGCGGGTGCCACACGCACGTGATGCCGACGCGCCGCACGATGGCGCCGCCCGCGCCGCCCGCACCCGCCCCGCTGCCGATCGCGTCCGCGCCGCCGGCGGACGGCGAGGCGCCGCACGACGGCGACGCCGGATCGGAGGCGGAGCGCGAGCGCGACGCGCTGCGCCACCAGACGCGCATGCTCGTCGCCGAGGTGGCCGAGCGGCGGCGGCTGGAGCAGCAGCTGCGCGCGGCGCTGGCCGAGCAGCGGCGCGTCGAGCGCGAGCTGCAGCGCAGCCGCCGCCTGCTGCTGGAGGCGCAGCGCGTCGCGCGCGTGGGCTCGTGGTCGGTGGTCCCCGCCACCGGCGTCACCGAGTGGTCGGACGAGCTGTGGAAGATCCTGGGCCTCTCGCCCGAGGCGGGCGCGCCGTCGGTGGAGCGGCTGGTCGCGGCGGTGCACGACGACGACGTGCCGACGGTGCGCGCGATGCTGCGGCGCGCGGCGGCCGCCGCGATCGCGGGCACCAGCGCGCCCGCCGTCGACGAGGTGCGCATCCGCCACGCCGACGGCACGATCCGCATCTGCGAGCTGCGCGTCGCCTCCACGCCCGCGAGCACGCAGCACCCGCCCCTGCTGCACGGGACGCTGCTGGACGTGACGGCGCAGCGCGCCGCCGAGACCGAGCGGCGCGCGCTGGACGCGCGGCTGCTGGAGACGCAGCGGCTCGAGACGCTCGGCGTGCTGGCGGGCGGCATCGCGCACGACTTCAACAACCTGCTCACGAGCATCCTCGGCAACGCCGACATGCTGCAGTTCGCGCTGCCCGAGGGCACGGGCGAGCGCGTGCTGGTCGACGAGATCCTGCTCGCGGGCCGCCGCTCGGCCGACCTGTCGCGGCAGCTGCTCGCCTACGCGGGCCACGCGTCGTACGTCGTGCGCGCGCTGGACCTGTCGGCGCTGGCGGTGGAGGTGGGCGCGCTGCTGCGCACCGCCATGCCGGCCGGCGGGACGCTGCGGCTGGACGTGCCGCGCGGCGGGCTGGTGGCGGGCGACCGCGCGCAGCTCACGCAGGTGCTGATGAACCTCGTCACCAACGCCGCGGAGGCGCTCAACCCCGACGGCGGCACGGTGACGGTGCGCGTGCGCGAGCACACGCTCGACGAGCGCGAGGCGGCGCGGCTGGCGAAGGTCTGCGCCACCGGCGGCGGTCCGCTGCCGGCGGGACCGTGCGTCCGCCTCGAGGTCAGCGACACCGGCAGCGGCATGTCGCGCGAGGTGCGCGCGCGGATGTTCGAGCCGTTCTTCACCACCAAGCGCAGCGGCCGCGGGCTCGGGCTCGCGGCGACGCTGGGGATCGTGCGCGCGCACGGCGGCGCGCTGGCGGTGACGAGCACGCAGGGGCAGGGCACGACCGTGCGCGTCTGGCTGCCGGCGGCGCCCTCGGGCGCGGAGGCCGAGCGCGCGGGCGCGGTGGCGGCGAGCGGC
>CBHYLO010000199.1:0-7479 GCA_966128675.1 uncultured bacterium
GACGAGCCGGCGGAGGACGACCCGACGCCCGATCCGCACGACGTGCGCATGATGGCGCTGCTGACGCAGCTCGCCGACGGCGCGGGGCGCGGGCGGTGACGCGGCGCGGGCGTCTCGCGGCCGCGCTGCCCCTGCTGGTGGCGGCGGGCGCCGGGGCCCAGACGCCCGCGCCGCCCGTCGCCCCGCCGGGCGCGCTGCTGCCGGTGGCGCGCGGCGGATTCGTGCTGACTGTGGGCGCCGACAAGTTCGAGGTGGAGCACGTCACGCGCTCGGCGGCCGGGTTCGAGGGGGAGCTGTTCCTGCGCGCGCAGCGGCAGCGCCTCGCCTACACCGTGACGCTGGAGCCGGACGGGCGCGCGCACCGCGTGCAGCTGTACCAGTGGGCGCCGCGCGCGCCGGCCGACGCGCGGCCGATGGGCAACCTGCAGTACCTGTTCAGCGGCGACACGCTGGTGGTCACCGGCGCGGCGGGCAACGTCGGGATGCAGCGGCTGCCGCTGATGCCCGGCACGCTGCCGTGGGTCAACCCGTCGTTCGCGTTCGCGGAGCAGCTGACGCGGCGCGCGCGGCGCATGGGGGCGACCATCGACGGGCTGCGGCGCGACCTGCCGGTGGTGAACCTGGGCACCGGCGCGCGGACCGCGGTCGCGGTGACGGCGCTCGGGCGCGACTCGATGGTGCTGGACTTCGGCAACGCGCTGCTGCGGCTGGCCGTGGACTCGGCGGGGCAGGTGCTGGGCGGGCGGCTGCCGACGCAGGACCTCACGATCACGCGCGTGGCGCAGCTGAGCGCCGACGCGGGGCGGGGGATGCCGAGCTACGACCCGCCGCCCGGCGCGCCCTACACCGCCGAGGAGGTGCGCGTCCCGACGCCGCGCGGGCACACGCTGGTGGGGACGCTGACGCGCCCCGCGGGCGCCGCGGGGCGGGTGCCGGCGGTCGTGACGATCAGCGGCTCGGGCCCGCAGGAGCGCGACGGCCAGATCGTCGGCATCCCCGACTACCGGCCGTTCCGCGCGAGCGCCGACACGCTGGGGCGGCGCGGCATCGCCGTGCTGCGGCTGGACGAGCGGGGCGTGGGCGCGTCGAGCGGCACGTTCGCCAACGCGACGTCGCGCGACTTCGCGGACGACGTGCGCGCGGCGCTGGACTGGCTGCGCACGCGCGCGGACGTGGACCCGGCGCGGCTCGCGCTGCTGGGCCACAGCGAGGGCGGGATCATCGCGCCGCTGGTGGCGGCCGAGGACTCGAGCCTCGCGGCGCTGGTGCTGCTGGCCGCGCCGGGCATCCCGGGGCGTCGGATCCTCGACTACCAGAGCCGGCTCGGGATGCCGCCCGTGGGCAGCCTGCCGGCGGCGCGGCGCGACTCGCTGCTGGCCGCGCTCGCGCGCGCGGTCGACACGGCGATCACGCAGAGCGCGTGGCTGCGCTGGTTCGCGGCCCACGATCCGCGGCCGGTGGCGCGCCGGGTGCGCGTGCCGACGCTGGTGCTGCAGGGCGCGACGGACGTGCAGGTGACGCCCGACCAGGCGGACACGCTGGTGGCGGCGCTGCGCGCGGGGGGCAACCGCGCGGTGACGCGCCGCGTCTTCCCGGCGGTGAACCACCTCTTCCTGGCCGATGCGAGCGGCGCGCCGGGCGGCTACCTGGCGCTGCCGAGCAAGCGCCTGCCGCCCGAGGTGCTGGGCGCGATCGCGGACTGGCTGGCGGCGACGCTGCGCGCGGGCGGGCCGGCGCTGCCGATCCGGAAGTGACGGGGCGCGCGTGACGGTCGCGTGACGGGTCGCGTGACGGGTCGCGTGACGTGCGCGCGCGCGGCGCGTCACAACGCGTGACGCGGCATCTCGCCGCGTGACGCGAGCGCTTCACGCAGGGCGCCGTAGGGCGCACGGCTATTGCGTACGCAGGGGGCGCGCTTAGGTTTGGTCGCGTTCGCCCCTAATTCCCCACCTGCGAGCGCGCTCGATTCCCCCACCAGGAGACGCGATGGCCACTGCGAAGAAGTCGGCTGCTGGCGCGAAGAAGGCTGCTGCGAAGAAGTCCTCCGCCAAGACCGCGAAGAAGGCCGCTCCGGCGCGCGGCGCCGCGGCGAAGAGCGCGGCGAAGAAGGCCCCGGCCAAGAAGGCGGCGCCGGCGAAGAAGGCGGCAGCGAAGGCGCCCGCGAAGAAGGCGGCCGCGAAGGCCCCCGCAGCGAAGAAGGCCGCCGCCAAGGCGCCGGCGAAGAAGCGCGCGCTGAATCCCGCGCTGGCGGCGCCGATGCAGCCGAGTGCCGACCTGGGCGCCGTGATCGGCAACAAGCCGATGCCGCGCAGCGAGGTGGCCAAGCAGATCTGGGCCTACATCAAGAAGAACGGGCTCCAGGACCAGGTCAACAAGCGGAACATCAACGCCGACGACAACCTCCGGAAGGTCTTCGGCGGGAAGAGCCAGGTGACGATGTTCGAGATGACGGCCCTGGTGAACAAGCACCTCAAGCCGTCCGCCTGACCGCTCGGCGATCGCGCGTCGATCGCAGGGCAGGGCCGAGGGGGCGTGCCGGGAAACCGGCGCGCCCCCTCGCCGCGTACGGGAGGACGGCGCCACCCCGGGCGCCGCCGCCCTTGGTGCCGTCCTTGGTGCCGCCCTTGGCGCCGCCCTTGGCGCCGCCCCGCGACGGCGCCAGCTTTCGCCGGTCGTCCCGGGACGCGCCCGCGCCGCGGCCAGTGCCGCGGCCCGGGTCGTCCCGCGCTCCACCCGCCCACCGTCCCACCGCCTCGCCGTCCGTGGCTTCCTCCTCCGCCCGTCCCCGCAACGTCGTCGCCGAGGTGCGTGCCGGCCGCCGCAGCGCCGGCTCCTCCTCCCGCGGCGCGAAGCGCCGGGGCGGGGCCTGGGAGAGCGTCCGCGCCTTTCTCGGCACGGTCGTCCTCTTCCTGATCCTGCGCACCCTCTTCGTCGAGGCGTTCCGCATCCCGTCGGGCAGCATGATCCCGGCGCTGCTGGTGGGCGACTGGCTGTTCGTGAACAAGCTGGTCTACGGGCCGCACATCCCGTTCACGAGCGTCAACCTGCCCGGCTACGCGGAGCCGAAGCGCGGCGAGGTGGTGGTGTTCGAGTCGCCCTACCAGGCCGACGAGGCGCAGGTCGGCAACGACCCGACGCCGACGCTGGTGAAGCGGCTGGTGGGCACGCCGGGCGACACGCTCTACATGCGCGACGCGGTGCTGCACGTGAACGGCGTGCCGCAGCGCCAGGGCTTCGCCGCCGACGCGAACCCCAAGGGCGACCCGAACGAGTACAGCCCGCTGATGGAGTGGCAGCGGCAGCACACGCTGGCCGCCTCGCGCTTCGGCGGCGCGCCGTCGCAGCCGACGCACGACAACTGGGGCCCGCTCGTCGTGCCCGCGCGCCACTACTTCATGCTCGGCGACAACCGCTACAACTCGAAGGACTCGCGCTACTGGGGCCTGGTGCCGCGCGAGAACCTGCGCGGGCGGCCGCTGTTCGTGTACTACTCGTACAACGCCGAGAGCGATCGGGCGCTGCCGTTCCTGACGGACGTGCGGTGGGGGCGGATCGGGCACCTCATCCGATAGGGCCCGGTACGGCGGAGAACGGACGGGCGGAGGACGGAACGGCGGAAGACGATCCGGCGTGAAACGAAGAGGCGGACCTTCGACTCGAGCTCGAAGCGTCCGCCCTTCCGTTTCACGCCCTCTCGTCGTCCGCGTCTCCGTCTTCCGCCGTCCCGGCCTCCGCTTCGTCGCGAGACTGCATGCTCTCGCGCCGCTCGTCGTTCTGGCGTCGCTGGTCGGGCGCGAACGCGCCGGCGCCGGCGACGGCGCGGGGGCCGAGGTCGATGCGGCGCGGACCCGAGGGGCTCGGCGCGTCTTCCTGCGCCCGCGCCGGCGGTCGTGCGGGCGGCGGGGGGCGGCCGCGACCGCGCCGGCGCCGGCGATGGCGCGGGGGCCGAGGTCGATGCGGCGCGGACCCGAGGGGCTCGGCGCGTCTTCGGGGGGGAGGGAGCTGTCGGTGCGCTGGGGCATCGGGGCCTCGGGGTGAGAGGGCGTTCGAGGGTCGGCCGCGGCGCGCGTCGCCGCGGGGATGTCCCCTGCCGTGGCAACGGCCGGGCCGCGCGCGTCGCCGGCGACGGTGCTGGCGTCCGTGCGCCGGGTCACCGGCGGGCCCCCCGTGGCGAGCGCGTCCGCCCTGGCGTGGGGGCGCGCACCAGGCGACACTCCAGGCGTGGTCTCCCTCCTCCGCACCGTCCGCCGCGCGCTCCTCGCCCTCGCCGCGGCCTCCGCCTTCGCGTCGCCCGCCGAGGCGCAGGCGCGGCCGACCGGGCGCGTGCGCGTGGACACGCTCTGGTCGAACGCGCTGCGCACGCGCAAGCAGTTCGTCGTCTACCTGCCCGCGTCGTACGACCGCGAGCCCGCGCGCCGCTATCCCGTCGCCTACTACCTGCACGGGCTGTGGGGCGACGAGTGGAACTGGGTGCGCAATGGCCGCCTCGACGCGGCGATGGACTCGCTCGTCGCCGCCGGCGGGCCCGAGATGATCGTCGTCATGCCCGACGGCGACGACTCGTGGTACACGACCTGGAACGCGCTCGTCACGATCGACGCCTGCCAGCGCGACACGACGCGGAAGGAGCCCGCCGCGGCGTACTGCGTGCCGTGGCCGCACTACGACGACTACGTCGCGCGCGACCTCGTGGCGAAGGTGGACTCGAGCTACCGCACGCGCGCCGACCGGCGCCACCGCGGCATCGCGGGGCTGAGCATGGGCGGCTACGGCGCGGTCTCGCTCGCGCTGCGCTACCCGGACGTGTGGTCGGCGGCCGCGAGCCACTCGGGCTTCGTCGCGCCGCTGCTCGACGGCGCGGGCCCGTTCGACGCCAACCGCCCGCCGCGCTACGCCACCGACATCGCCGCCATGGCGACGCGCTGGCGCGCCTACTGGGCGTCGCTGCCGTTCGCCTTCGGACGCGACACCGCGGGGTGGTGGGCGCGCGATCCGGGCCGCATCGCCGCGCGGCTGCAGCGGACGGACGCCGCGCGCCTGCCCGCGCTCTGGCTGGACGTGGGCGCCGGCGACCAGTTCCTCGACCAGAACCGCGCGCTGCACTTCACGCTCGACTCGCTGCGCGTCGCGCACGCGTACGCGGAGCACCCGGGCGCGCACGACTGGACCTACTGGCGCACGCACGTGCCCGAGAGCCTGGCGTGGCTCGCCGCGCGGCTGGCCGACGGCGCGCGGCCGTGAGCGCCGCGTGAGGCCGGGATGAAGGCGCCGCTCTTCCCGCGCGACACCACCACGTGGCAGGCGTTCGAGCTGCCCGCGTGGCGCGCGCTCACGCGCTCCACCGTGGAGATGGGCGTGCTGACGGGCGTCGTCGTGCGCGCCTTCCGCGCGCTCGCGCTGGCCCACGGCGCGGGACCGGACGGCAGCCCGGGCTGGCTCTACGTCGGGGCGACGTTCGGCATCGGCGCGCTGATGCTGTGCGGGATGCTGACGCTGCACCTGTCGAACTTCCCGGTGCGGCGCTGGCCGTGGCGCGTGCTCGGCTTCGCGCTGGTCGAGGTGGCCGCCGAGATGGCCGCGAGCGCGCTGCTGATCGCCGCGGGCCGCGAGCCGCTTGGCACGTCGGGGCGCGCGCACTGGCACGACCTCCCGTCGGTGGCGGTCGGCACGCTGGTGGTGCGGCTGCTGACCTTCGCGGCGTTCGCGACGGTGCTGGCCGCCGTCGTGCAGCTCGTGCGCATGACGCTCGCGCGCCGCGGGCCGCACCACCTGCATCCGTCGCATCCGTCTCACCCGTCGCATCCGACGCCGCGCGAGCCGTGATCCGGCCCTGACGCGCGCCCATCCTCCACTCGACCGTCCGATGCGTCGCACCGCGTGCGCCGTCCTCGTCGCCTGCGCGCTGAGCGCGCCGGGCGCACCGCTCGCCGCGCAGGCTCCGCGCCCCACGCCCGAGCGGCCCTTCGGCACCCTGCGCGCGCAGGCCGAGCGGCAGCAGGGGTGGCTGGCGGAGCGCCTGCGCACCGTGCTCCCCGCGCTGCTGCGCCGCCACGGCGTGGACATGTGGGTCGTGCCGATGCGCGAGTACAACGAGGACCCGGTGTTCTCGTCGCTCGTGTCGCCGACGACCTTCGCCGCGCGGCGCCGCACGATCTACGTCTTCTTCGACCGCTGCGCGGGCCGCGACTCCGCGGCCGCGGCGCGCGACACCGCCTGTCGCGTCGAGCGGCTGGCGCTCGGCGGCACGTCGCAGGGCGGCGTGTACGAGGCGGTGCGCGCGACGAAGACCATCCCGGGGCCCGCGGGCGCCAGCGTCGCCGCGGGCAGCGGCACGAACACGCGCCAGGCGGAGCTCTGGGGCGATGAGCAGTGGCAGGTGCTGAAGCGCGTCGTCGAGCAGCGGCAGCCGCGCCGCATCGCCATCAACGCGTCGCGCACCTTCGCGTTCTCGGACGGCCTCTCCGCCGGCGAGCTGGAAGGGATGCGGGAGGCGCTCGGCGCCGAGTGGGCCGATCGCTTCACGCGCATCGACGCGCTGCCGCTGGAGATGATCGCGGCGCGCCTCCCGGACGAGGAGGCGGCCTTCCGCGAGATGAACCGCCTCGTGTGGGACATCATCGGCGAGGCGTTCTCGAACCGCGTCGTCACGCCGGGGAAGACGACCACGCAGGACGTCGTCTGGTGGATGCGCCAGCGCGTGAACGACCTCGGGCTCGGCACCTGGTTCCAGCCGTCGGTCGAGGTGCAGCGGCAGGGGTGGACCGCGGAGCGGCTCGGCGAGGACCCGGTCATCCAGCGCGGCGACGTGCTGCACTGCGACTTCGGCATCACGGCGTTCCGGCTGAACACCGACACGCAGCACATGGGCTACGTGCTGCGCGCCGGCGAGAGCGCGCCGCCGGCGGGCCTCGTGGCCGCGCTGCGCGCGTCGAACCGGCTGCAGGACATCGTGGTCTCCGAGCTGCGCCCGGGCCGCACGGGCAACGCGGTGCTCGCCGCGTCGCAGGCGCGCATGCGTGCGGAGCGCATCGACGGGACGATCTACTCGCACCCGATCGGGCTGCACGGCCACGGCGCGGGCCCGCTGATCGGGCTGTGGGACTACCAGGACGGCGTGCCCGGTCGCGGCGACGCGGTCGTGATCCCGCGCATGTGGTACTCGATCGAGCTGCAGGCGACGACGCCCGTGCCCGAATGGGGCGGCCAGCCGGTGCGGTCGGCGCAGGAGGAGGACGTGATCGTGGATGCGGAGGGTGTCGTGAGATGGGCGTGGAAGCGCCAGACGACCTTCCATCTCGTTCGGTAGAGCGGAGGACGATACGGCGGAGAACGATGGGGCGTGAAACGGGAAGGCGGACCTCTCGGCTCGAAGCTTCAAGCCAAAGGGTCCGCCGTTCCGTCTCACGCTTCATCGTCTTCCGCAGTTCCGTCCTCCGCCCTTCCGTCCTCCGCCGTCAGAGTGGGCGCACGACGCGTACC
>CBHYLO010000200.1:0-7474 GCA_966128675.1 uncultured bacterium
TAGCATGGCTCACGCGCAGGACGCGTACTCCGCATCTTCGCCGGGCTGGCCGCCATTCGCGCCCCGCCCCCCCCCGAAATGCGGCCCCCCCCGTCGGCGTGCACGGCGCGCGCCGCGGCGCGGGGTGTCGGATGCGGTCCGACGCTACCGTCGGATCACTGCCGACAGGCGCCCGTCGGATCGGGCTTCGGCTTGTCGACCACCGGCCGCGCGTCCTGGTTGGCCACGCGCAGCGCCAGGTCGCGGATGTAGTTCGTGATCCCCGCGTAGTGCGGGTAGTCGATGTACTGCGGCTCGTCGGTCAGCTGGTGGTAGTCGCCGTGCAGGCCGGTGAAGAAGAACGCGATCGGGATGCCCCAGCGCGCGTAGTGGAAGTGGTCGCTGCGGCAGTAGATGTTCTGCGGATGCCCGTCGGCGTCCAGCGCGTAGTCCAGCCGGATCGGGTTCGCCTGCGCCTTCGCGACCGCCTCGGCCAGGTCGCCGAGCTGCGTCGAGAGGCGGCGCGCGCCGACGATGCCGACGTACGTCGGGCCGCCGGTCACCACGTCCTCGGCGCGCCCGCGGCCGATCATGTCGATGTTGAGCTGCGCGACGATCGAGTCGCGCGGCACCGTCGGATGGTCCGAGTACCAGCGCGCGCCCACGAGCCCCTTCTCCTCGCCGGTGTGCCAGACGAAGAGGAGCGAGCGCTTCGGCTTCACGCGCGCCGCGGCGACGTTCTCCGCGATCTCCAGCAGCGCCATCGAGCCCGAGCCGTCGTCGTCGGCGCCGTTGAACACCGAGTCCAGGCGCGCCGGGCGCAGCGCGCGCAGCGAGTCCACGTTCACGCGGATGGCCGCGCGCTGCTGGCGGTAGAGCGAGTCCGCGGCCGCCGGGATCGTCTCGTCGCCTTCCGGGTCCTGCGCCATGTAGAGGCGGCGCGCGGCGGTGTTGAACGCCTTCAGCGAGTCGTGGTCGACCGGACGCGGCGCCATGCCGACGTGGTCGTTGTGGGCGCCGAGCGCCACGTACGTGCCGGCGAGGCGCGCGTCGCTGCCGGGCAGGATCGCGACGACGTTCGTCGCGGGCGCGCGCTCGGTGCGGAACGCGACGTTGCCGGCGAGCGTGCGGCCGGCCGCGCCCACCGCGGCGCTCGCGGGATCGGCGCCCAGCATCGCCTGCGCGGCGCGCTGCGACACGACGAGCACCGTCGGCACCGTGCCGGCCGTCGGCGCGGCGCCCGCCGCCGCGAAGGCGGCCGAGTCGAGCGCGAGCTGCGTGCGCGTGAGCTGCGCGCGGAACGGCGCCGGCAGCTGGTCGAGCAGCACGAGCGCCACGCCGGCCGCGCCGCGCAGCGCCGGCACCGCGCCCAGCTGGCGCACCGCCATCAAGTTCGCCGCGTTGAGCACGACCACCTTGCCCGCCGCCTGCTCCGCCGTCAGGCCCGCGACGCCGTCGGCCGTCAGCGCGCCGCCGAACACCACCGCCGCGCCGTCGATCGCGCGCGGCGTGCCGGCGCCGGGCGACGCCACGAAGTCGGTGCCGTAGCGCAGCGTCTCGCCGCCGGCGGTGATCGTCGTCGCCGGGTCGATGGCGCGGCGCACGAAGGGCACCGTCTGGAAGTACGTGCCGTTCTCGCCCGCGGGGCGCAGCCCGAGGCGGCGCAGCTCGCGCTCGATGTACGCGTTGCCCTTCTGGTTGCCGAGCGTGCCCGCGTCGCGACCCATCATCGAGTCGTCGGCGAAGATGTAGAGGCGCGTCATCAGGTCCGCGGCCGTGATGGGCGCGGCGGTGGGACGCGGGGCGTGCTTGAGCGGGAGCGCCGGAGCGGCGGCGCTGGCGCCGTTCTTCGGGGCGTCCTTGGTGACGCGCGCGGGCTCCTGCGCGCCGGCGCAGGCCGCGGAGACGGCGAGGGCAGCCAGGGGGAGCAGCACGTCGGCGCGGCGGCGCGCGCGACGTGGGGACGGATTCGGGATCACGGGTCCTCGAGTGTGGTGAGGGTTGGCGCCCGAACTCTAGCGGGACGCGCGTCGGGACGCCCGGACCGACTAAATTCCGGGATGCCAGACGCCGCCCCGGCCGCCGTCGTCCTGCTGTCGGGCGGCCTCGATTCCACGACCTGCCTCGCCATCGCCCGGCGCGAGGGCTTCGCGGTCCACGCGCTCTCCTTCCGCTACGGCCAGCGCCACGCGCACGAGGTCGAGGCGGCCCGCCGCATCGCCGCCCGCCACGGCGTCGGGGGCCCCGGCGGCGTGGTCATCGCCCAGCGCGTCTTCGGCGGCGCGGCGCTGTCCGCCGCCAGACACGTCCCGAAGGACCGCCCGGTCGCGGCGATGGCCGGCGAGGGGGTGCCGATCACCTACGTCCCCGCGCGCAACACGATCTTCCTGTCCTACGCGCTGGCGCTGGCCGAGACGACGGGGGCGCGCGACATCTTCCTCGGCGTCAACGCGCTGGACTACTCCGGCTATCCCGACTGCCGCCCCGAGTACGTCCGCGCGTTCGAGCGGATGGCCAACCTCGCGACCCGCGCCGGCGTCGAGGCGCCCGCCGACGAGCCGGCGATCCGGCTCCGGACCCCGCTGCTGGAGCTGACGAAAGCGGAGATCGTGCGGCTCGGCCTCTCGCTGGGCGTGGACTACGGCGAGACGACCAGCTGCTACGACCCGGCCCCGGACGGCACCGCGTGCGGCCACTGCGACGCGTGTCTCCTTCGTCTCCGCGGCTTCGAGCAGGCCGGCGCGGAAGACCCGGTGCCGTACGCGGACCGCTCGGCGCTCGGCGCTCGGCGCTCGGCCGGTTCGCCCGACGGAGCGAGCGCCGAGCGCCCTGCGCCCAGAACGGAGGTGCTCGAGGGATGAGCTACACCGTCAAGGAGATCTTCCACACCCTGCAGGGCGAGGGCGCCAACGCGGGGCGCGCGGCGGTGTTCTGCCGCTTCAGCGGGTGCAACCTGTGGACGGGGCGCGAGCAGGATCGCCACAAGGCGGTCTGCCGCTTCTGCGACACCGACTTCGTGGGCATCGGCCCCGACGGCGGGCGCTTCGCGACGCCCGAGGATCTGGCACGCGAGATCGCGGCGCGCTGGGCGGCGGGCACGGGCGAGACGCCCGCGCAGAGCCGCGCCGCCGGCATCCGGCCGCTGGTCGTGTGCACCGGGGGCGAGCCGCTGCTGCAGCTGGACGCGCCCGCCATCGCGGCGCTGCACGCGGCCGGCTTCGAGGTCGCGGTCGAGACCAACGGGACGCAGGCGGCCCCCGAGGGGCTCGACTGGATCTGCGTCAGCCCGAAGGCGGGGGCGCCGCTGGCGCTGACGCGCGGCGACGAGCTGAAGCTGGTCTATCCGCAGGCGGAGCCCGAGGCGCAGCCGGAGCGGTTCGAGGAGCTGGCCTTCCGGCAGTTCTGGCTGCAGCCGATGGACGTCGCGGACCCGGCCGTGCGCGAGGCGAACGTGCGCGCGGCGATCGCCTACTGCCTCGCCCATCCGCGCTGGCGGCTCTCGGTCCAGACCCACAAGGTGGTGGGCGTGCGCTAGCGCCTGACCGGGCGGTCAGGGACGCGCGACATCCGGCCCCCAGGCTGCCTCGCGCGCCACTGCGCGCGCGGGCTAGGTTGCCCCGTCCCCCGGAATCCGGCCCAGTCTGGCTAGGTTCCGTCGCTGTTCCCGCCCTCAGGACCCGCGTGCGCCCCCCCTCCGCACCCTCGCGAGCCCTGCACGTCCTCACGCGCCTCCTCGGCGCGACCGCGCTCGGCCTGGCCCTCGTGGCCGGCGACGCGGCGCTCGCACCGGCCGCCCACGCCGCCCCGTCCGTGTCCGCCTGGACGCTGACGACCAACCCGCGCACCAAGCGCGCGACCCAGCGCACCGCGAAGTCGACCGAGCGCAAGCCGTCGGCCAAGCGCTCGTCCAAGGCACGAACCACCCGCCGGGCCGGCGACGTCCTCCGCCGGAAGCCCGTCACCCGCCGCGCCACCCGCGTCGCGACCCGCGCCACCGCCCCCGAGCTGGCGCCGGTCCCGACCTTCGTCCTCCCGGACCTCTCGGCGCTCCTCGGCGAGTCGCCGGCGACCGCCACCGTCGCGTCGGCCGAGCCGACCACGAGCCGCCCGTTCGCCAGCATCAGCCGCTCGGCGACCGCCCTGCTGGACGCGATGGTCTCGCGCGCCCGCAGCCAGCTCGGCACCCGCTACGTGCTCGGCGGCGCGACGCCCGGCCGCAGCCTCGACTGCTCGTCGTTCGCGCGCTACGCCATGGAGGCGCTCGGCATCGCGCTCCCCCGGACCGCCGCCCAGCAGGCCCAGGTCGGCACGCCGATCCCGCGCGACCGCAGCGCGCTGCGGCCCGGCGACCTGCTCACCTTCGGCACGCGCCGCACGGTCGACCACGTCGGCATCTACCTGGGCGAGGGCCGCTTCATCCACGCCAGCGTGAAGTCGGGCCGCGTGATCGAGACGACGATCGAGCGCAACGGCCTGCTCTTCCGGAAGTGGCAGGGCGCGCGGCGCCTCATCGCCTCCGACGACACGACGTCGGTGAGCGGCGGCTGATCCGCCGCGACGACGCGAATGCACCAGCGGGCGCGACCTCCCACGGGTCGCGCCCGCTTCGCGTTCGGGCCCGGCCGCGCACGCCGGCGGCGCTTCTACACAGATGAAGTCCTCCGGAACGCGGCTTGCCTAAGGGGGGAGGCACGACCTGCAACGCCGACGGCGCCACACTACTCACGCCGTCCGCTCGGTCGTCCCCGTATCTCCCAGATATCAAAATGACCCGACTCGTGGACCGGACCGAGCGCGCCTCGCGCCTCGCCACCGATTTCGACGCGCCCATCGTGGTGCAGAGCCATCTCCGGTGGGACTTCGTGTGGCAGCGCCCGCAGCAGCTGCTCTCGCGGTTCGCGTCAAGCAGTCCGATCCTGTTCGTCGAGGAGCCGGTCTGGGCCGACGACCTGGCGTCGCCGACGCTCGAGCTGACGACGCCCACGCGCGGCGTCACGCGCGCGATCCCGCGCCTGCCGGCCGCGCTCCGCGGCGACGAGGCGATCGTCGCCACGCGCACGCTGCTGCTGCAGGCGATGGCGCGCGGCGGCCCGCTCGCCGGCCAGTTCACCGCGCCCGTGCAGTGGTTCTACACGCCGATGCCCGCGCCCGTCATGCTCGGCGCGTTCGGTGAGCGCGCGGTGGTCTACGACTGCATGGACGAGCTGTCGCAGTTCCGCTTCGCGCCGCCCGAGCTGGTGGAGCGCGAGCGCCTGCTGGTCGCGCGCGCCGACGTCGTCTTCACCGGCGGCTACCGCCTCTGGCAGTCCAAGTCGCGCCTGCACCCGAACGTGCACTTCTTCGGCTGCGGCGTGGACTCGGCGCACTTCGCGAAGGCGCGCCTCTCCGAGACGCCGCGCCCCGCCGACCTGCCCGACGGCGACGCGCCGATCCTCGGCTACTACGGCGTGATCGACGAGCGCATCGACTACGCGCTGATCGCCGAGCTGGCCGCGCGCCTGCCCCAGTCGCAGGTCGTGATGGTGGGCCCCGTGGTGAAGGTCGACCCGCGCGAGCTGCCGCAGGCGCCGAACCTCCACTGGCTCGGCCAGAAGCAGTACGCCGAGCTGCCGGCGTACGCCAAGCACTTCGACGTGGCGCTGATGCCGTTCGCGCTCAACGAGGCGACCGAGTTCATCAACCCGACGAAGACGCTCGAGTACATGGCGGCGGGCAAGCCGATCGTCTCGACCGCGATCGCCGACGTCGTGCGCAACTTCACGCCGGTCGTGAAGGTCGCGCGCTCGCGCGACGGCTTCGTGGCCGCGGTGCGCGCCGCCGCCACCTGCGCCGAGCCGGAGCTGATCGCCCGCGGCATCGGCATGGCGAAGGACGCGTCGTGGGAGTCGATCGTCGGCACGATGCAGGGGCTCATCGCGGCCTCGCTGCAGCAGCACGAGGCGCCACGGCACACGGAGACGGTGCGCGCCGCGTCGTCGTCGCGGCTGGCGACCGCCGGCGCGGGCCGGGACCTGGTGGGCGGAGAGGAGCTGACCGCGTGACGTCGCCGGCCACCGGCGCCGCAGGGCGCCGGGGGCGGGAGCGCGACGGACGACGCGCGACGGAGCAGGCGCAGCGCGACCAGCAGCAGCGGGTGGAGACCATGCGGCCCGAGGTCTGGGCAGGCGTCGAGTGCACGGTCAACCGGGTGGGCGAGCGGTTCTTCGACCAGCTCGCCCGCAACGGCCACCACGTGCGCGACGACGACGTCGACCGCCTCGCGGCGCTCGGCGTCGCGGCCGTGCGCTTCCCGCTGCTGTGGGAGCGCACGTCGCCCGACGGCGTGCACCACGACTGGACGTGGAGCGACGCGCGGCTCGCACGGCTGCGCGCGCTCGGCGTGCGTCCCGTCGTCACGCTCCTGCACCACGGCTCCGGCCCGCGCGACACGTCGCTGCTCGATCCCGCCTTCCCCGCCCGCTTCGCCGCCTACGCGCGCGCGGCGGCCGAGCGGTATCCGTGGGTCGAGGAGTGGACGCCGATCAACGAGCCGCTGACGACGGCCCGCTTCAGCGCCCTCTACGGCGTCTGGTACCCGCACGCGCGCGACGACCGCAGCTTCGCGCACGCGTTCGTGCACCAGATGCAGGCGACCGCGCTCGCGATGCGCGCGATCCGCGACGTGATCCCGCACGCGCGCCTGGTGCAGACCGAGGACCTGGGGAAGACGCACGCGACGCCCGCGCTGCGCTACCAGGCGGCGTTCGAGAACGAGCGCCGCTGGGCGACCGCCGACCTGCTGACCGGCCGCCTCGCGCCCGGCGACGCGATGTGGCGCTTCCTGGTCGGGAGCGGCGGCGTCGACGCGCGCGTGCTGCACCAGTTCCGCGCGGCGCCCTGCCCGCCCGACGTGCTGGGCATCAACCACTACCTCACGAGCGAGCGCTTCCTCGACCGGCGGCTGTCGCGCTATCCCGCGCACGCGCGCGGCGGCAACGGCACGCACCGCTACGCGGACGTCGAGGCGGTGCGCGTGCTGGCCGATGGCACCGAGGGGCCGGAGGCGCTGCTGCGCGAGGCGTGGAGCCGCCACCACCTGCCGCTCGCGGTGACGGAGGTGCACCTCGCCTGCACGCGCGAGCAGCAGCTGCGCTGGCTGGGCACGGTGTGGAACGCCGCGCTGCGGCTGCGCGCGAGCGGCGTGGACGTGCGCGCGGTGACGGCGTGGGCGGCGTTCGGGTCGTTCGACTGGAACTCGCTGCTGACGCGCGACGCCGGCCACTACGAGCCGGGGCTGTTCGACGTGCGCGCGCCGACGCCGCGCCCCACGGCGCTGGCCGCGATGCTGCGCGACCTCGCGACGCACGGCCGCTGCGAGCACCCCGCGCTGGACGGGCCGGGGTGGTGGGAGGCGCCGGAGCGGCTGATCTACCCGCCCGCGCGCCGGCACGGCGCCGCGGCGCTCGACCGGCGCGACGCGGGCGCGTCGCCGGTGCGCGTGCCGCTGCGCGAGTCG
>CBHYLO010000201.1:0-7471 GCA_966128675.1 uncultured bacterium
ACGCGCGGCGCGGGGGGGTGGGGCGGGGGGCCGCGGCCGACCGCGGGCCAGAGCGCGCCCGCCAGGCCGAGCACCGTGGCGGCCGCCACGAGCGCCAGGTACAGTTCGCGCGGATCGCGCAGCCACCAGGCGGCGCCCAGCACCGCGGCCGCCGCCGGCAGCAGCGCCGCCATGCGCCGCCGACCCGCCGTCCGCGACGCCCCGAGGCCGTCGACGTCGCCCACCGATTTCGCTCGCGAGATGACCGACCCGCTCCCCGCGGCGCGACCGCGGCGATTGAAGGACATGTGGCCCGAGGACGTGCGGGCGCTGCTGCGCGCGGACCCGCGGCTGCTGGTGCCTGTGGGCGCCTGCGAGCCGCATGGCCGTCACCTGCCGCTGGGCTGCGACACGATCATCGCCGAGCGGCTGGCGGACGACCTGTCGCGCCTCTCGGGCGTGCTGCGCGCCCCGACCGTAGAGTACGGCGTCAACGCCCCTCATGGCGACCCCGCGGCGGGCAGCGCGGGCGTCCGCAAGAAGACGCTGCACCGCCTGCTGAACGACCTCCTGGCGTCGTGGGAGGCGTGCGGCGTGCGCGAGTTCGTGCTGCTGACGGCCCACGCGCACGATCCGCATCAGGAGGCGCTGGCGACGGTCGTCACGGGCGGCGCCCGCGTGCGCGTCGTCGACGTGTTCGCGGTGGACGTGCACGACCTGCTGCATGGGCAGGACGAGCCGATGCACGCCGACGAGGTGGACACCTCGCTCCTGCTGCACCTCGCGCCCGAGCTCGTCCGCGTCGATCGCGCCGAGGACTACATGGTGGAGCGCGCGGCGCTGCGGCGCTTCCGGCAGGGGCGCCTCAAGGAGCACGGCGGGTCCGCCCTGACGGTCCTCGGCCGGCCGACGCTGGCGTCGGAGGCGACGGGGCGCGCGCTCTACCACCGGATCGTGGGACGCGTGGCGACCCGGGTGCTGGACGTCCCGCACGAGCGGGTGGCGGCGTACCTGGGCGCGGCGACCAGCGAGGGGGCGGTCACGCCGACCGTCACGCTGACGGCCGGGCCACCCGACGGCGCGCCCGACGAGGCCCGGCCGTAGCCGGGCGGACACGGCCGGGGACCGCCCGGCGAGCCGGAGGGTATTATCCTTCCGACATGCGCCTCCCCTCCGCCTTCCTCGCCCCCGCGTTCCTCGTCGGCGCGCGACGCGCCCTCGTGCTCGCCGTCGGCGCCCTGGCGCTCGCGGCGCCGCGCGGCGCGCGGGCGCAGGTCGCCACGGTCGACGAGGGGTCGTTCACGATCGTGCGCGGCGGCGCGACGGTGGGCCGCGAGGAGTTCCGCATCCTCCGCCAGCCGGCCGGCGGCGGCACCGAGTACATGGCGCGCGCGCTGGCGGCCTACGGCGACCGCCGCATCGCCCCCGCCCTCCAGACCGACGCGGCGGGGCTGCCCCTGCGCTACCAGGTCGAGGTGCGGAACGGCCGCGTCGTGGAGCAGCGCCTCACCGGCCAGCTGGTGCGCGCGCACTTCGCGACGCAGACGCAGACCGGCACGAGCGAGGCGGCCCGCACGTACCTGGTGGGCGACACGACCGTGATCGTGGACGACGAGCTCTTCCACCAGTACTTCTTCCTCGCCCTGCACCGGAAGCCGGGCGGCGAGGCCCGCGTGCCGGTGCTGGTGCCGCGGCGCAACGTTCACGGGCGGATGCGCGTCCTGGAGGCGGGCGCCGACCGGCTCACGCTCGGCGCGCGCACGCTGGACGCGACGCGCCTGGAGGTGACGGAGCCCGGCGGGCGCGCGCGCACGGTGTGGGTGGACGCCGCGGGCCGGGTGCTGCGCGTGGCCAGTCCGTCCGAGGGGCTGGTCGCCCAGCGCGACGACCCGCCGCGCTGACGCGCGCGCGTCCCGCCCCGTCCCTCGCCCCATCGCGCCGTCCGCATCCGCGGACCGGCGCCCCGCACCACCCGCCCGGCGCGCCGCCGTCCCGCGCGCCGTGGCGCGGCCCCCGGTCGCGTCCCCGGTCGCGTCCCCGGTCGCGTCCCCGGTCGCGTCCCCGGTCGCGTCCCCGTTCGCGTGCCGGTTCGCGTCCCCGCGCGCGAGCGTGACGCGCGCGTCCTCCGGTGAAACCCGGATCAGGGGGGGCGCGTACGGCGGCCAGACTTCCACGAGGACCCCTCTTCCATGCGACTTCCGCTGCTCGTCGCCGGCACCGCACGCGCGGTGTCTCCCCGCCTGCTCGCGGGCGCGCTCGCCATCGGCGCGGTGACTCCGGCGTTCCCCTTTGCGCTCGCCGCCCAGACGCCCGCGCCTGCGGCGTCGGCCGGCCCCACGCTGTCGCTGGAGGAGGCGATCGGCCTCGCCCGGCAGAACAACCCGGTCTTCCAGCAGGCGGTGAACAACCGCCGTCGCGCCGGCGCGCAGGTGCGCGCGGCGTACGGCAACCTGCTCCCCAGCCTGCAGACGAACTTCAGCACGCAGTACCGCGAGGGCCGGCAGCAGTTCTTCGCCGGCACCGCGCTCGGCGCGCAGGCCGACCAGTTCAACTCGCAGCTGAGCCTCGGCGCGGACGTCAGCTACAGCGTGGCCGCCCTGACGGCGCCGCGGCTGCAGCGCGCGAACCAGGAGGCCGTCGAGGCGGACATCACGGGCTCCGAGCAGAACCTGCGGACCAACGTCACGCAGCAGTACCTGTTCGCGCTGCAGCAGTCGGCGCGCGCGCAGCTGCAGGACTCGCTCATCGCCACCGCGCAGTCGCAGCTCGAGCTGGCGAAGGCGCGCGTCGCGGTCGGCGCCGCCACGGTGCTCGACGTCCGGCGCGCCGAGGTGGCGCTGGGCCAGGCGCAGGTCGCCGGCATCCAGGCGCGCAACCAGGCCGAGGTCGAGAAGCTCCGCCTCTTCCAGCAGGTGGGCGTGGCGCAGCCGGAGAACGTGGTGTTGACGACGCGCTTCCCGGTCGCCGACGTCGGCGTCGAGCTGCCGGCGCTGCTGGACCAGGCGCGCCGCGGCAACCCGACGCTGAACGCGCTGCGCACCCGCGAGGACGTGGCGGGGCTGAACGTGAAGGGCGCGAAGGGCGACTACCTGCCGACGCTGAACCTGCAGGCCGGCGTCAGCGGCGTGGGCAACCAGTTCACGAGCACGGGCGGCCTGGTGCAGTCCGCCCTGAACAGCAAGATCGGCCAGTGCGAGAGCACGGTCGGCATCCGGAACATCGCGACCGGCCAGTCGGTCGATCCGACCGCGGCGTGCTCGAACATCGTGCTGACGCCCACCGAGGTGCAGTCGGCGCGCGCGCGCAACGGCAGCCTGTACGACTACACGCGCAACCCGTACAGCATCACGGCGACGTTCTCGTTCCCGATCTTCAACGGCTTCACGCGCGAGCAGCGCGTGCAGGAGGCGCTCGCGAACCGCAACGACGCGGCGTACCGCGTGCGCGCGCAGGAGCTGCAGCTGGTCGCCGACGTCACGGGCGCCTACCGCACGCTGACGGCGCAGCGGCAGACGGTCGCGCTGCAGGAGCAGAGCGCGGCGACGGCGCGCGAGGCGCTGTTCCTGGCGCAGGAGCGCTACCGCGTGGGCGCGGGGACGTTCATCGACGTCGCCACGGCGCGCGACGAGTTCGCGCGCGCGCAGACCGACTACGTGAACGCCATCTACGAGTACCACCGCGCCTTCGCGGCGCTCGAGAACGCGGTCGGGCGCCCGCTGCGCTGACGCGCGGGCCCCGTCTCTCCCTCCACGCGATCGGGCGCCGCTCGGCGCCTCGCCTCTAGTCCTACCCCTCCCTTCCGGAGTCCCGAATGTCCAAGCGCATGAAGCTGACCATCGCCGGCGTGGCGATCGCCGCCCTGGCCGGCGTGGCCGCCGTGGGCGCGTCCAAGCGCGGCACGAAGGCCACCGAGGTCAAGATGGAGGCCGTCGGCCGCCGCGACCTCGTGGCCTCGGTCACCGCCAGCGGGCAGATCATCCCGCACACGAAGGTCGACGTCAGCGCCGACGTGACCGGCCGCATCGTGCGCCTCGCGGTCGAGGAGGGGCAGATGGTGACGAAGGGGCAGTTCCTGCTCCAGATCGACCCCGTGCAGTCGGAGGCCGCGGTGCAGCGCGCCACGGCCGCGGTGTCGTCGGCGCGCGCGCAGGCGGCGCAGGCGAAGGCCAACTGGGTGCAGGCGCAGGCGACCTACAAGCGCCAGAACGACATCGTCCGCCAGAACCCGCAGCTCGTCTCGGCGCAGGAGCTGGAGCAGCTGAAGACGCAGGCCGAGGTGAACCAGGCGCTCTACGAGGCCGCGCAGCACCAGGTGGACCAGGCGATCGCCAGCCTGCGCGACGCGCGCCGGGGCCTGGAGCGCACGACGATCGTCGCGCCGATGAGCGGCAAGATCACCCGCCTGAACGTCGAGGAGGGCGAGACCGCCATCCAGGGCACGCTGAACAAGGACGCGGCGACGCTCCTGACGATCAGCAACATGAGCATCATGGAGACGAAGGTGAAGGTCGACGAGACCGACGTCGCGCGCATCTCGCTCGGCGACTCGGCCGTCATCCAGATCGACGCCTTCCCGGACACGACCTTCATCGGGCGCGTGACCGAGATCTCCAACAGCTCGCTGAAGGCCGCGGGCGCGGCGGCGCAGGCCGCCGACCAGGCGATCGACTACGAGGTGACCATCCAGCTCGTGAACGCCCCGGCGGAGACCCGCCCGGACTTCTCGGCCACGGCCAAGGTCATCACGGACACCCGCACGAAGGTGCTCTCGGTGCCGATCATCGCCCTGACGGTGCGCGAGGACGAGGCGATCGCCAACACGGACACCGCCCCGACCCTGGGCAGCCGCCAGCCCCAGAAGCAGGTCGGCAAGAAGGACGTCGAGGGGGTGTTCATCGTGGGCGCCGACAACAAGGTGAGCTTCCGGCCCGTAAAGGTGGGGATCGCGGGCGAGAAGTACTTCGAAGTCGTGAGCGGCCTCAAGGAAGGAGAGAAGATCGTGGCGGGGACCTATCAGGCCATCCGGGAGCTGAAGGACGGCGCGCTGGTGCGCCAGGCCGAGCAGCCCACGGGCAAGGACGGCAAGCCGGCGGCGAAGGGAGCGAAGTCGTGAGCGCGCCCCTCGACCAGGACACCGAGGCGGAAGCGCCGATCAGCACCACCGCCGAGCGGCGGGCCGTCGTCGGGGTGACGGGCCAGGCGCCGGGCAAGGAGTGGGTGATCGTCACCCGCGGGCTGAAGCGCGAGTACGACATGGGCGGCGAGATCGTCCGCGCCCTCCGGGGCGTGGACCTCGCCATCCGGCGGAACGAGTACGTGGCCATCATGGGCCCGTCCGGCTCGGGCAAGTCGACGCTGATGAACCTCATCGGCTGCCTCGACACCCCGAACGCGGGCGAGTACTGGCTCAACGGGCAGCTCGTCTCGCAGATGACCGACGACTCGCTGGCGCACGTGCGCAACCGCGAGATCGGCTTCGTCTTCCAGACGTTCAACCTGCTGCCCCGCTCGACCGCGCTGCAGAACGTGGAGCTGCCGCTGGTCTACGCCGGCGTGCCGGCGGCCGAGCGGAAGCGCCGCGCGACCGAGGCGCTGGAGAAGGTGCAGCTGGGCGCCCGCCTCGGGCACCGGCCGAACGAGCTCTCGGGCGGCCAGCGCCAGCGCGTGGCGATCGCCCGCGCGCTGGTG
This sequence comes from uncultured bacterium, assembly GCA_966128675.1. Classification (GTDB taxonomy): domain Bacteria; phylum Gemmatimonadota; class Gemmatimonadetes; order Gemmatimonadales; family Gemmatimonadaceae; genus Roseisolibacter. The sequence continues at coordinate 5,668 of CBHYLO010000201.1, forward strand.
AACGACCCGGCCATCCTGCTCGCCGACGAGCCCACGGGCAACCTGGACTCGAACACGTCCGAGGAGATCATGCGCGTGTTCGAGGGGCTGGCCAGCCAGGGCCAGACGGTGGTCATGGTGACGCACGAGCCCGACATCGCCGCGCACGCGCGCCGCGTGATCGTGCTGCGCGACGGCGTGATCGCCAGCGACGAGCGCCGCGAGCAGTTCGCCAGCCGCATCCTGACCCAGCCGGCGCACTGAGCCCGCGCGAAACGAGCGGCGGGAGGGGTGCGTACGGAAACCCGTCGCATCCCTCCCGCCTTTCGCTTCGCCGCCCCGCGCCCTTCCGCCGATGCCGGTCCTCGAAGCCGTCCGCCTGGCCCTGACGCAGCTCCGCGTGCAGAAGCTCAAGAGCTTCTTCACGCTGCTGGGCGTCACGATCGGCGTGATGTTCCTGATCGCCGTCGTCTCGGTCGTCAACGGGATGGCGCAGTACGTGGAGCAGGACTTCGCCGGCAAGTTCCTCGGCGTGAACACGTTCTCGCTGCGCAAGACGCCCGACATCAACATGGGCGAGATGACCGAGGCGCAGTGGCGCGAGCTGCAGCGCCGCCCGCCCGTCACCGTCGAGGACGCGTACGCGGTGCGCGACGCGCTGCCCGCCGGCGCGCGCTGGGCGATCCAGGACCTGCGCTGGGTCAATCCGACCACGAAGTACGTCGACGGCGGCCCGCAGGTCGTGGCGCAGGCGGTGACGACGGACCTCTTCCGCATCAAGGACCTCGTCGTCTCGCGCGGACGCATCTTCAACGAGCAGGAAGCCGCCATCGGCGCGCCGGTCGTGATCATCGGCGAGGCCGTGGCCGCCGAGTACTTCCCGGGCCTCGACCCGATCGGCCGCGAGCTGATGATCGAGCGCGTGCCGTTCCAGGTGATCGGCATCCTGGAGAAGCAGGGCTCCGTGTTCGGGCTGAACCTGGATCGCCAGGTGTTCGGCCCGTTCCTCTCGCCGATGCGCCGCATCACGCACGCGCGCGTGAACCTCTACGGCGTGGTCGTGCAGGGGCAGAACGCGGCCGAGCAGGCGGTGCTGCAGGAGATCGTGCGCGAGACGATGCGCCGCCGCCACAAGCTGCGCCCGGGCGCGAAGGACGACTTCGCGCTGGAGAGCTCGCAGAGCGCGCTCACGCAGTGGATGTCGATCAAGAAGTACCTCGTGCTGGCGGGCATCGTGCTGCCGGCGATCGGGCTCGTGGTCGGCGCGATCGTCATCATGAACATCATGCTGGTCGCGGTCGCGGAGCGCACGCGCGAGATCGGCGTGCGCAAGTCGCTCGGCGCGCGGCGGCGCGACATCCTCGCGCAGTTCCTCGCGGAGTCGACGACGCTCTCCGTGCTGGGCGCCGCGCTGGGCGTGGCGCTCGGCGTCGGGCTGGCGCGCCTGGTCGCGATGACGACGCCGCTGCCGACCGGGATCGCGATGTGGTCGGTGTGGGTCTCGGTGGGACTCGGCGCCGGCGTCGGCGTGCTCGCGGGCGTCTACCCCGCCAGCCGCGCCGCGCGCCTCGACCCGATCATGGCGCTGCGCCAGGAGTGACCGCGATGCGCATCCTCGACCGTCTGCTCGCCCTGCTGGAGGGCGTCGTCATCGCCGTCGACGCCATCCGCGCCAACAAGGTGCGCGCGGGGCTGACGATCCTCGGCATCGCCGTCGGCGTGTTCGTCGTCACGATCATGTCGGCCGCGGTGCACGGCATCAACAGCGGCGTCTCCAAGGCGATCGCCGCCGCTGGGCCCACGACCTTCTTCGTCACCAAGTGGC
>CBHYLO010000202.1:0-7451 GCA_966128675.1 uncultured bacterium
GGGACGGCGGACGCGGGCGAGGTGGTCGCGGTCAGGGGCGACGTCAGCGTGGCGGGCGGCCGCGTGCTGGCGCGCGACGCGCGCATCGCGCGCACGGGCGAGCGTCACGTGCTGCCCGCGCTGCGCGCCCGTGCCGGCGTGCTCATCGACCGGCGCTTCGGCGCCGACGCGCCGCTCGTGCGCGCGCTCGTGATCGCGGACGCGGGCGGCATCGAGCCCGCGGTGCGCGACCGGTACGCGGCGTCCGGGCTGGTGCACGCGCTCTCGGTGTCGGGGCTGCACGTCGCGCTGGTGGCGGAGGCGCTCGTGCTGCTGCTGCGCGCCGCGCGCGCGTCGCCGCGCACCGCCTCGTTCGGCGCGGTGTGCGCGGTCGCGGTCTACGTCGCGCTCATCGGGTGTCCGGCGCCGGCCGTGCGCGCCGGCGGGATGCTCGCGCTCGACGCGGCGGCGCGGGCGCTGCAGCGACCCACGTCGCCGTGGGCCGTGTTCGCGGTCGCGGCGGCGCTGCCGCTGGTCGATCCGCGCGTGGTGCTGGAGCTGGGCTACCAGCTGAGCGTCGCGGGGATGGCGGCGCTCGTCGCGGGGCGCGTGGTGGCGCGGGAGCTCGTGCGGCGCGCGGCCGATGCCGACGGGCGCCCGCAGCGGCCGGGCGCGATCGCGGCGGCGGAAGCGTGGATGCGGCGCGCCGGCGACGGGCCGCGCGTGGCGCTGCTGCGCGAGCTGGTGGTGGGCGCGCTCGCGACCGCGGTCACCGCGCCGCTGGTCGCCTGGCACTTCGGGCAGGTGAGCCTCGCGGGCCCGCTGGCGAACCTCGCCGCCGCGCCGGTGCTCGCGCTGCTGCAGCCGGCGCTCTTCCTCGCGGTCGTCGTCGCGCCGCTGGACGGCGTCGGCCCGTTCGTCGCGGGCGGCGCCCGCGTGCCGCTCCTGGCACTCGACGCGGTGGCGCGCGCCGGCGCGGGCATCCCCGGCGCCGTCTGGCACGTGGCGCCGAGTGGTGCCGAGTCGTGGCTGGCGGGGACGGGGGCGCTGGCCATGCTGGCCGCGTGCGCCTCCGTGCGACATCGACGCCGCGCGCTGGCGATCGTCGGTGGCGCGCTGGTCGCCGCCACGTGGGCGCCCCTGTGGCCCGGACGCGACAGCGGCGTGGCGGAGCTGCACGTGCTGGACGTCGGGCAGGGCGACGCCGTGGCGCTCCGCACGCGGCGCGGGCGGTGGCTGGTGGTGGACGCGGGTCGCGCGTGGCGCGGCGGCGATGCCGGCGCGCGCACCGTCGTGCCGTGGCTGCGCGCGCGCGGCGGCGCGGTGGCGGCGCTGGTGCTCACGCATCCGCACGCGGACCACGTGGGCGGCGCGGCGTCGGTGCTGGCGCGGCTGCGGCCGGCGCGCGTGTGGGATCCCGGCTTCGTGCTGGGCAGTCCCGTGTACCAGGAGGTGCTGCGGGCGGCGCGTGGCGCGCGCGTGCCGTGGCGGCGCGTCGCGCCTGGCGACTCGCTGGCGCTCGACGGGATGGTCGTGACGGTGCTCGCGCCCGATTCGGCGTGGACCGCGTCGCTGGACGACCCGAACCTCGCGAGCGTCGTCCTGTCGGTGCGTGTCGGGCGGGTGCGGTTCCTGCTCGTCGGCGACGCGGAGGCGCCGGAGGAGCGCTGGCTGCTGGCGCGGGCCGCGCGCGATCCCGCGGTGGCGGCCGCGCTGCGCGCGGACGTGCTGAAGGTCGGGCACCACGGCAGCGCGACCAGCAGCACGCCGGCGTTCCTCGCGGCGGTGCGGCCGCGCCTCGCGGTCGTCAGCGTGGGGGCGGGGAACACGTACGGTCATCCGAGCGCGGACGTCGTGCGGCGCCTGCACGACATGGGCGCGCGCGTGCTGCGCACGGACCGGGTGGGGACGATCGTCGTGCGGGTGCGCGGCGACGCGATCACGGTGCAGGCGGGAGCCGAGCGATGGGGGGTGCCGGTGCGCGTTCCCGAGGTCGAGGTGCCGTGAGGTGCCGATGCGAGGCGTGACGCGCCGCGTGTGGCGCGCGCTCGTCGGGCGGCCGCTCGTGCTGCCGGATGCGCTGCTGGCGCGCTATCCGGAGCTGCGCGGCGCGCGCTGGCGGCACGGCGGGCTGCCGCTGCGCGTGGGCGGCTGGTGCCTCGGGCGGCGCACGGTCGCGGGCATCACGCTGGGCCGCACGATCTTCCTGGCCGATGCGGCCGCGCTCGCTCCGGCGCTACTCTTGCACGAGCTGGCGCACGTGGAGCAGTTTGCCCGGCAGCGCACCTTCCCCGTGCGCTACGCCTGGCAGTCGCTCCGTCGGGGATACGCCCACAATCGATTCGAGCTCGAGGCCGACGCCTACGCGGCGCGGACGCTGGCCGAGCGGCCGCCCGTCGGCGGTGCGCGTCCGGTCGCGTCGGCGCCCGAGTCGCGCCAGGCCGGCGTCCCACGCGCGGAGGCTGGCCGCCCCACCTAGTCGAGGACCTTCCGTGGTCAAGCACACCGCGACCTCCGTCGTCACGATCGACCGCTTCATCATCGAGCAGGAGCGCCAGTTCCCCGAGGCCACGGGCGAGCTGTCGGGCGTCCTGTACGACATCGCGCTCGCGGCGAAGATGATCGCCAACAAGGTGCGCTCGGCCGGCCTGGCGGACATCCTGGGGGCCGAGGGGACGGAGAACGTGCAGGGGGAGCAGCAGCAGAAGCTCGACGTCATCGCCAACGACATCATCGTCAAGGCGATGGACCACGGCGGGCGGCTGTGCGCGATGGCGTCGGAGGAGGAGCCCGACATCATCCAGATCCCCGACCGGTTCAAGTGCGGCAAGTACGTGCTGACGTTCGACCCGCTCGACGGCTCGTCGAACATCGACGTCAACGTGCCCGTCGGGACCATCTTCTCGGTGATGCGGAAGATCACGCGCGGCGCGCGCGGCGAGATGGAGGACATGCTGCAGCCCGGGCGGCGCCAGGTGGCGGCGGGCTACATCATCTACGGGTCGAGCACGATGCTCGTCTACACGACCGGCCAGGGCGCGCACGGCTTCACGCTCGACCCGTCGATCGGCGAGTTCCTGCTGTCGCACCCGAACATCCGCACGCCCGACCGCGGCAAGTACCTGTCGGTGAACGACTCGTACGAGCAGGCGTGGGAGGACAACGTGAAGGGGCTGATGCGGCGCTACCGCGGCCTGGACGGCGACCGCACGCCGCTGAGCGTGCGCTACGTCGGCTCGCTGGTCGCGGACTTCCACCGCAACCTCCTGGGCGGCGGGATCTTCTGCTATCCGGCCAACACCAAGAGCCCGCGCGGCAAGCTGCGGCTCCTCTACGAGGCGAGCCCGCTCGCGTTCGTGGCCGAGCAGGCGGGCGGGATGGCCACCGACGGGCACCAGCGCATCCTCGACCTGCAGCCGACCGAGCTGCACCAGCGCACGCCGCTGTTCATCGGCAGCAAGGACGAGGTCGAGCTGGCGAACCAGATGCTGGGCGCCGGCGCGCTGGTGGGCGCGGGCTGACCGCGATCGGGGCTCGCGTCGCGCGGGACGCGCCGCAGCCGGGCGGGGTGGCGCTGCACCGCGCCATCCCGCCCGGCTAACTTCGGGGCATGTCCTCGCCAGCCGCCAAGCCGCCGATCGACGAGCGGCGCTCCCCGTCGGACCTGCCCGTGCCGGTCGTCGTGCGTCCCGAGGACGCGCCGATCGACTACGCGCGCGACCTCGCCGATCCCGGCCGCTTCCCGTTCACGCGCGGCGTCCAGCCGACGATGTACCGCGGGCGGCACTGGACCATGCGCCAGTACGCCGGCTTCGGCACCGCGTCCGAGACCAACGCGCGCTTCAAGCTGCTGCTGGCGGCGGGACAGACCGGCCTCTCGACGGCGTTCGACCTGCCGACGCAGATGGGCATCGACTCCGACTCGCCGCGCGCGCTGGGCGAGGTGGGGCGCGTGGGCGTGGCGATCGACACCGTCGAGGACTTGCACGCGCTGCTGGCGGACCTGCCGCTCGACCGCGTGTCGACGTCGATGACCATCAACGCGACGGCGGCGATCCTGCTCGCGATGTACGTCGTGGTGGCGGAGGAGCGCGGCATCGACCGCGCGACGCTCTCGGGCACGACGCAGAACGACGTGCTGAAGGAGTACATCGCGCGCGGCACGTACATCTACCCGCCCGAGCCGTCGCTGTCGCTGATCGCGGAGATGTTCCGCTTCTGCGCGGCCGAGGTGCCGCAGTGGAACGCGATCTCCATCTCGGGCTACCACATCCGCGAGGCCGGCGCGACGGCGGTGCAGGAGGTGGCGTTCACCTTCGCCAACGCGATGGAGTACGTGCGCCGCGCGGTGGACGCGGGGCTGCCCGTGGACGCGTTCGCGCCGCGGCTGTCGTTCTTCTTCGCCGCGCACAACGACCTGTTCGAGGAGGTCGCGAAGTTCCGCGCGGCGCGCCGGCTGTACGCGCGGCTGATGCGCGAGCGGTTCGGCGCCAGCGACGCGAGCGCGCGCCTGCGCTTCCACACGCAGACCGGCGGCGTGACGCTGCAGGCGCAGCAGCCGCTCAACAACGTCGTCCGCGTGACGGTGCAGGCGCTCGCCGCGGTGCTGGGCGGCACGCAGTCGCTGCACACCAACGGCTACGACGAGGCGCTGGCGCTCCCGACGGCCGAGGCGGCGACGCTGGCGCTGCGCACGCAGCAGGTCGTGGCGTACGAGAGTGGCGCGGCGCAGACCGTCGACCCGCTGGCGGGCAGCTACTACGTCGAGTCGCTGACGAACGAGCTGGAGGCCCGCGCGCGTGCGCTGCTGGAGGAGGTGGACGCGATGGGCGGCTCGCCCGAGGCGATCGCGCGCGGCTTCTTCCAGGAGGAGATCGCGCGCAGCGCCTACGAGCACCAGCTGCGCGTCGAGCGCGGCGAGACGGTGATCGTCGGGGTCAACAAGTTCGCGGACGGCGAGGAGCCGCCGGTCATCCCGGCGCCCGACTTCAGCGCGCTGGAGCGGTCGCAGGTCGCGCAGCTGGCCGAGGTGCGCCGGCGCCGCGACGGCGCCGCCGTCGAGCGCGCGCTGGCCGCGCTGCGCGAGGCGGCGGCGCCGTACGCGCAGCCCGGCGCGACGCGGCCGCCGCTGATGCCGCTCATCATCGACGCGGTGCGCGCGCGCGCGTCGGTGGGCGAGATCTCGGACACGTTCGCGGACGTCTGGGGGCGGTACCGGCCGGTGGGGTGACGTCGCCGCCGCTCCGCGCGCTGGCGGTGGTCGCGGTCGTCGGCTGCGGCGGCGGAGACCCGGTCGTCGAGACGCCCGGCGCGCCGGTCGCGCTGGAGCCCGTGTCGGCGCAGGAGTTCACCTTCGCCGCGGGACCGGAGGCCGTCGCGGAGCTGGCGGTGCGCGTGCGCGACGACGCGGGGCGGCCGGTGCCGGGCGTCACGGTGACGTGGGAGCCCGCGCAGCGCGTCGATCCCATCGTCGCCAGCACCGACGCGCGCGGCGAGGCGCGGACGACCTGGCGCATCGGCACGCAGGCGACGGGGCAGCTGCTGCCGGAGGCCGTCGCGACCCTGACGACCGCGTCGGGCGCGCGCAGGGTGGGCTTCCGCGCGCGCATCGATCCCCGCCCGGTGGTGTTCGCGACCGTGCTGCGCGCCGACACGCTGCCGCGCCGCACGGGGCTCGTCATCGAGGTCGGCCAGCGCGTCCGCTTCACGACGTTCGGCCGCGACTCGCTCGGCAACGCGGTGCAGGACACGCCGGCGACGTGGTCGACGTCGAACCCGGCGCGCGCGACCATCGAGGCGACGACGGGCATCCTCACCGGCGTGTCGCAGGGCGCGGTGCGCGTGCTCGGCGCCATCCCGACGGCGAGCCCGGTGCCCAACGCGACGGCGCTGATCGTGGACCCGCTGCGGTCGCGCGAGATCGCCGCCGGCGGCAACTGGTCGTGCGCGCTCGACGCGCTGGGCGTGGTCTCGTGCTGGGGGGCGCAGTTCACGGGCGCGTTCGCGCCGGCCGACTCGGTCGTCGCGCCCGCCGTGCTGCAGCCGGACGTGCGCCTCGCGCAGCTTACCGGCGCGGGCGCGGCGGCCTGCGCGCTCGAGGTCTCGGGAGCGGCCCTCTGGTGCTGGGCGGCCCGCACCACGAGCACCGGCGTCGCGCTGCCCCCGGGCCTGCAGCGGACGATCGGCGGCGGCCCGCTGCGCGCGCTCGCGGTGGGCGATCGGCAGGCGTGCGCCGCGGACGACGCGGGCGCGGTGCGCTGCGTGGGCTTCCGCGTGCGTCCGGTGCGCGAGGGCGGGCATCTCGACCTCCAGGCACCGGTGGCGATCGGGCTGCCGGGCGCCGCGCGCCGCCTGGCCGCGTCGGACTCGCTGACCTGCGCGGCGCTGGACGACGCGGTCCACTGCTGGCCGACGTCCGGCGAGCTGGCCCTCGGCGCCCCCGCGCGGGTCGAGGGCAGCGGCGCGGCCGCGCTGCTCGACCTGTCGCCGACGCGGCTCTGCGCCGCCGACGCCGCCGGACGGGTGCGATGCGCGGCGCGCACGGGCGCGACCTTCGGCGCGTGGGCCGACGCGCTGCCGGCGCCCGTCCGGCAGCTGGCGGTGGGCGCCTACGTCACCTGCGGCATCACGGCCGACGCACGGCTGCTGTGCGCCGGCACCAACGCCGCCGGGCTGCTCCAGCGCCGCGACTTCGACCCGCCCATCACGCAGCTCGACGCGCCGTCGCCGGACGGGACGGGCTGGCAGGCGGTGGCGGTGAGCGACGAGCTCATGCCGCCCGACCAGGTGGGGCTCGTGCCGTTCGCCCCGCATGCCTGCGCGATCACGGGCGCCGGCCGCACCTACTGCTGGGGCGCCAACGTCCGCGCGCAGCTCGGCGTGCCCAACGAGTTCCCGTGCGGCAACCGGCCGTCGGTGCCGTGCAGCCCGACGCCGCTGCCCGTCCCGTCGCGCCCCGCGGCGGCGGTGCGGTGACGGCCGCGCCTTGAAGGGCGCTCCGGGCGCGGGTATTCTTCGGGGCTTCGCGACACCCACGATAAGTCCCGACGTCATGCCGACTTACGAGTTCCGCTGCCCCAACGGGCACAACTTCGAGCAGTTCCACCGCATCAGCGACGCGCCGAGCACCGCCGAGTGCCCGACCTGTGGCGCGGTGGCGGAGCGCGCGATCTCGGGCGGCGCGGGCCTCGTCTTCAAGGGGAGCGGCTTCTACCTGACCGACTACGGCAAGAACGCGCACCGCACGAGCGGCCCCGCGAACAAGGCGCCGTCGTCGTCGGCCGAGTCGTCGTCCTCGAGCTCGTCGGGCGGCAACGGCGCGCCGGGCGGCGAGTCGAAGCCGGCGCCGGCCAAGTCCGAGGGGTCGAGCGGCTCGTCGTCGAGCGGCTCGTCGTCGGGCGGCTCCGCGAGCAAGGCGTACGAATGAACGGCGCCGACCGGATCCGCGACGAGCTGCGCCGCGCCGCGCTGGC
>CBHYLO010000203.1:0-7409 GCA_966128675.1 uncultured bacterium
AGGCAGCCCTGGCCGGCGATGCGCAGGTAGGCGAGCTCGTTCGGGCCGCTGCCGCCCTCGGGACCGTAGCCGGCCGCGCTGCCGTCGGCCCAGCGGAGCGTGTCGGGCCAGGCGTAGGTCGCGCCGTCGGCCGTCGTGCCGCTGCCGGCGACGCCGAACGCGCTGCGCTGCCCCGGCCGATCGTAGGCGACCGCCCAGCCGCCCGAGTACGTCGCGGCGCGCGGGGTCGCGCCGGCGCCCTCGCCCAGCGCGCGCGGCGCGACCAGGGCGCAGCGCGCGCGGTTGGGCGCCTTCGCCCATTCGGTCCGGTAGACGGCCGGCACCGCGGCGGCGCTCAGGCGTGCGCCGCTCCACGGCGCGGGGGGGAGCGACGGGGCGGGCACGGGCGCGGGCGACCCGGGCGTGTCCACCCCGCCACCGGCCGCGGGGGCGCAGGCGGCGGCGGACGCCGCGAGCAGGGCGAGGAGGGGGCGACGGGCGGAGGCGGTGGTCGGCGACATGGTCCGGGACGGAGGCGCCATCCGTGCCGCGGCGACGGGGCGCGCGCGGCCTTGATTGAACATCTGACTCGGGTAGCTTGGTGTCCCGAACGAACCCCGAACTGTCGCCGCCACCGCTGGAGGTCCCGCCGTGTCCACCGCCGCCGCCGCATCCTCGCCCGCCGCCTACACCGGGCCGGCCGCCCCCGCCCTCACGCCGGAGGCGCTGCGCGCGCACTGGCAGGGGCACCGCCGGCTGACGCGCCGGGTGATCGAGGCGTTCCCCGAGGACCAGCTGTTCGCCTTCGCGGTGGGCGGCATGCGGTCGTTCGGCGTGCTCGCGCTGGAGATGCTGAGCATGGCCGCGCCGATGGTGCGCGGGAGCGTGACCGGCGAGTGGGAGACGACGTTCGACCGCGCCGCGCGTCCGAAGGCCGAGCTGCTGCGGGCGTGGGACGAGAGCACGGCGGAGATCGACGCGCTCTGGCCGCAGATCCCGCCGGCGCGCTTCCAGGAGACGACGACCGCGTTCGGCCAGTACACGGCGCCGCTGTACGAGCTGCTGCTGTACTGCGTGGACAACGAGATCCACCACCGCGGGCAGGGCTACGTGTACCTGCGCGCGCTGGGCCTCACGCCGCCGCCGTTCTTCGAGCGGGGTTGAACGGCGGGCGGCGTGGTGGGCGCCGTCGCAGGCGCCGTCGCGCGGGACCCGAACGGCGAACGGCGGTTGCAGGGAAGCAATACGAGAACTGCCGATAAGTGCGGATGGCTCCGCGTGCTGCGACGTCCCTCGCCGCCACGCGGAGCCCTCCGCACTTATCAGATCTGCCTCAGATCTCTTCCTTGCAGATGCCGTTCGTGGTCACGCAGCCCGCCGCCGCTACTTCGCCGGGCAGCACCGCGCGCTGGGTGGTCGACGTCGCGTGCGCCGTCGCCGCCCGCAGCGCGCGCGATCCCCAATCCCCGGTGCGCACCCGCTACGTTGCGGCCGGCGACGCCGCCAGCCCTCGCCGTCCTCCCGAGTCCGCCCTCCGCATGCCGTCCGCACCGCTTCCCGCGTCTCCCTCGCTCGGCCGGCGCGCGGCGCTCGTCGTCGCGCACCCGGGCCACGAGCTCCGCATCCACGGATGGCTGGAGCACGCGCGCCCGCTGACGTTCGTCATCACCGACGGCTCGGGCGGCGCCGGCGAGGGGCGCATCGGGTCGACGCTGCGGCTCCTGGAGCGCGCCGGCGCGCCGGTGTCCGACGTGCGCGGGCGCGTGTCCGACCGCGAGATCTACGCGCTGATGCTGGCCGGCGAGCACGCTCTGTTCACCGGCCTGGTGGACGAGATCGCGGACGCGCTGGTGGCCGCCGACGTGGACCACGTGGTGACCGACGCGGCGGAGGGGTTCAACCCGTCGCACGACGTCTGCCGGCTGATCGGCGCCGCGGCGGCGACGCGCGCGGCACGGCGGCTCGGCCGCGACGTCCCGCACTTCGACTTCCTGCTCGTGGGGCGTCCCGACGCGCAGGCCCCGGACGCCGTGGCGCTGCGGCTCGACGACGACGCGCTGGCGCGCAAGCTGGCCGCGGCGCGCGACTACCCCGAGCTGGGGCGCGAGATCGAGGGCGCGCTGGCGCAGTTCGGCCTCGACGCGTTCCGCACCGAGGTGCTGCGCCCCGCCACCGAGCCCGATCCGACCACGCCGATGACCGACGCGCCGCCGTACTACGAGACCTACGGCGCGCAGCAGGTGGCCGCGGGGCGCTACGCGCACGTGCTGCGCTACGCGTCGCACTTCCGGCCGTGCGCGCAGGCGATCCTGGAGCACGGCGACAACTGAGGGCTGCGGGCTGCGGGCTGCGGATCCCGACGCCGCATCCTCGCGCGGGACCCGAAGAGCGAAGTGCATCGACCTGTCTCGTGCAGCTCGTCGTTCGGACCCGCAGCCCGCAGCCCGCAGCGCATCACGCGCAGCTAGCGCGGCACTCCCACCTGGATCCCCCGCCACTTCCCCTGGTTGAACCGCCACACGCTCAGCGCGCACCGCGTCGCGTGGCCCACCAGGATCGCCACCCAGACGTGCAGCGGCTGCAGCGTGCCCGTCTCCCGGATCACGAAGCAGATCCCCAGCGGCACCGCGATCTGCGAGACGATCGAGATGTAGAGCGGGCTCTTGGTGTCGCCCGTGCCCTGCAGGCCGCCCGTGTACGTCAGCGCGACCGTGATGAACAGCCCCGAGAGGCTGAGCACGCGCAGCAGCTGCGTGCCGATCTCCACGACGTCGGGCTCGTTCATCCCGAACACCGCCAGCAGCTGCCGCGGGATGAGCAGGAACGCGCTCCCGATGAGCGCCGCGCCCACGAGGCCGAAGCGCGCCGCGACGTGCACCGCCGCCTCCGCGCGCTCCGGCTGGTGCGCGCCGAGGTTCTGCCCCGCGACCGCGGCGGCGGCGCCCATGAGGCCCACCGACGTCCACGTGATGAGCGAGAAGAGCTGCGAGTACGACACGGCGAACGCCGCCTGCGCCGCCGCGCTCTGCGCCAGCGAGCCGATGAACGAGAGCATCAGCACGCCGCCGACGTTCATCGCGATCCCCTGCACGCCCGCGGGCAGCCCGAAGCGGAAGAGCGAGCGGATGATCGCCCAGTCGGGCCCGAAGCCGTGGTGCCGCGGGAACTTCACGACCCAGCCGCCGCCCCACAGCTTGGCCAGCGCGTAGATGCCGACCAGCCCCATCGCGATCACCGTCCCCATCGCCGAGCCGGCCGTGCCGAACGCCGGGATCGGGCCCAGGCCGCGGATGAGGATGACGTTCAGCACCAGGTTCAGCACCGTCGCGACGATGCCGATCACCATCGGCGTGCGCGCGTCGCCGGCCGACCGCAGCGCGCCGCCGAGCATGAAGAAGACGAGCATCCCGCTGCTGCAGAGGAACATGATCCGCAGGAACGGGAGCGCCTCGGCCTTCACGCGGGGCGCGGCGTTCACGAAGTCGAGCAGCACCGGCGACGCGAACCAGCCCACGGGCGCCATCACGAACAGCGAGATGCCGATCGCCGTCAGGAAGCCCTGGTAGACCGTGCGGTCGACGCTCTCCTCGTCGCCCGCGCCGGCGAAGCGCGCGACCAGCACGCTCATGCCGGTGAACAGCGACGAGATGAAGGCGATGACGACGAGGAAGATCTGCCACGCCACGCCGATGGCCGCGTTGGCGGTGAAGCCGACGAGGTGGCCGACCATCACGTGGTCGACGATCCCCTGCAGCCCGCCGATGATGTTCGTCAGCATCGTCGGCCACGCGATCTTCCACACGGCCTGCTGCAGCGGCCCCTCGACGATCGAGCGGTCGTAGCGCCTGCTCGCGCGCGGCGGTGGGGCCTGGGCCGGTGGGGCGAGCGGCGCCGTCGCCGGGCGCGCGGGCTGGGACACGGTGCTCAAGGGACCTGGCGGCGGCGCCGGAAGGGAGGCGGGAGCGCCTGGATCGCGTGCTGCGATCGCGCCGGTCGAAGCTCGCCCCGTCCCGCGGCCACCGCCAGTGAGCACACCGAGCCCTGACGAACCCGCCGCAGCGCGTCAGCGCAGCCGCCGCAGCTCCGTCTCCGCCACGATGAACCCGAACGCCGGCCACCCGCCGGACGCGACCGCGCGCCGGAACCAGCGCCGCGCCGTCGCCGTGTCGCCGCGCACGAGGTGCCAGTTGCCGAGGCCGTAGCTCAGCGTCGCGACCTGCACGTCGGCGGTGTCGGCGGGCGTCAGCACCGCGTCCGGGCCGATCTCGCCGCGGTAGAGCCGCAGCCGCGTGCGGTACGCGTTCGTCGTCTCCAGCGAGTCGGGGCGCCGCGCCAACATCGCCTCCGCCTCGGCCGCGCGGCCGGCGCGCTGCAGCGACATCCACAGCCAGTCGGTGGCGCCGGCGAGCTCGCCCGCGTCGGGCGCCCGCGGCTGCGCGCGCGCGAAGGCGTCCGCCGCGCCCGCGAAGTCGCCGCGCGCGAAGCGCAGCACGCCCAGATGGTAGAGGATGCCGTAGCTCGTGCTGTCGATGCGGAAGCCGCGCGTCAGGTCCGCCATCGCGCGGTCGAGCTCGCGCACCGACAGGTAGCGGTGGCCGCGCCAGCGCAGCAGCACCGGGTCGTCGGGCGCGACGGCGAGCCCGCGCGTGAAGGTCGCGATCGCCTCGCGGAACTGCCGCGCGCCGCTCTGCGCGAGCCCCAGCTGCACGAACCGCTCGACGTTCCGCGGCTCGGCCGCCAGCGCCCGCGCGGCGCGCGCGATGGGCCCGGTGTCGGCCTGCGCGCGGTAGACGACGCCGGCGGGCGAGCGGTACTGCACCGACTGCGCGTGCGCCGGCACGGCGACGCCGACGGCGAGCGCGAGGAGGCAGCGGCGAAGGACGGGCATGCGGGACTCCGGCGAGTGTGACGGGCGACGCGCGGCGCGCCTTGCGGCGACATCTGTTCCGTCTAGCTTGGCCTGCCCGAAGAGGGGCCGAACCGACGCGCCGGGAGTGCGACGATGACGAGGCTGGAGCTGGAGCAGTGGCTGTGCGGCGACCGCACGCGCCTTCCCACCGCGGCGGAGATCGCACGCCTCCTCGGCCTCGCGCCGTACACCGCGCGCGGCGCCGCGCTGGCGGACGTCGTGCGCCGCGTGGCGCGCGGGTGGTTCGCGGTCGTCGTGCTGCGCGACGTCTTCGGCGACGACCGCGACGTGTGCCGCTGGCTGCGCGCCCCGCGCGTGGAGCTCGGCGCACGGTGCGCGCTCGACCTGCTGTGGGCGGGCGAGACGCGCGCGGTCGAGGAGCTCGCGATCCGCGAGTGGCACCGGCCGCAGGCCTCGGTCGACGGCTGGCCGCTCGCCCTGCTCGAGACGGCGCGCGAGACGGCGCGCGAGGCGCCGCGCGTGCGCCGTCAGGCGTAGCGGGCCCGCGCGCGGCGGGCCTCCTCCTCGCGGTCGCGCGGCGGCGCGCTCGTCACCAGCCCGTCCAGCAGGCGGTGCGCGGCGGCGGCCACCTCGTCCACCGCGCGCGCGAACGCGGCCTCGTTGGCGCGCGAGGGCGCGTTCATCCCGCTCAGCTTGCGCACGAACTGCAGCGCCGACGCGCGGACCTCGTCGTCCGTCGCGGGCGGCGCGAAGTTGGCGAGTCGTTTGATGTTCCGGCACATGCCGCCAACATACGACGCGGCCCGTCCGGCGCCACTCAGCCCGCGGCGCCCAGCCGGCGGCCGTCGAGCAGCTCGCGCCAGTAGCGGCCCATCTGCCCGCGGTTCATGAGCGCGGCGGGCGCGAGCGCGCGCGTGCGCCAGCCGTCCACCGCGTGGCCCGCGACGAAGCGCGCGATCGCGTCGCCGCCGCTGCCGTACACCTCGAACGGCAGCGGCGCGCGGCCGTGGTACCACGCGAGCATCCACCGCAGCTCGTCGTCGCCCGCGCCGCGCTGCAGCCGGCGCTCGAGCGCGTGCACGACGTCGCGCACGAGCGCCTCGGGCAGGTCGAGGATCGCGGACTGCGCCGGCGGCGCCACGGCGCCCCACCACGCGAGGAAGGTCGCGCGCTTCAGCGCCTCCAGGCCGCTCGTGGGATGCGCGAGCAGCGCGTGGTACGCGGCGAGGATCGCGGGATACTCGCCGTAGAGCCCCGAGCGCACGATCTGCGCGTGGCGCGCGTCGAGCGTGCCGGACGCGCCCGCGATGCTGGCGAGGATCGCGGCCTCCCAGCCCGCGATGGCGTCGAGCGGGAGCGCGCGCGTGGCGCGGTGCGGGTCGCTGGGCGGGCGCATGAGGCGGCGAAAGCTAGCGTGGCGCGCGGGACCCGAGCGGCGAGCGGCGAACGGCAATCGCAAGGAAGCAATCCGAGAACGGCGGACAAGTGCGGATGGCGCCGCGTGGTGCGACGTTCCTCGCCGCCACGCGGCGCCATCCGCACTGCTCCGATCTGTTCACACCTTCTCCGTGCCGATGCCGTTCGCCGTTCGGGTCCGGCGCCCCGGACGTCCGCGCGCCATGGCCGCTATGTTGCGCCTGACGTGCAGGATCACGCGAGGGCCGTCGGAGGCGCACGCATGTCGCAGGCATTCCTGAGGGACGACGCGGAAGGGGAGATGCCCCGCCGCAACTACGGGCTCCCCGACCGGGACGACCCCGACTACGACCGCATCGCCGCGCGCGCGCTGCTGGAGGCCGCGCGCGTGAGCGAGACGCAGCTCGCCGAGCGGCAGACCGGCTACTACTGGGGCGAGCCGAAGCTGCGCCCGTACGTCGAGGCGCTGCGCGCGGAGGCCGAGCAGGCGGGCGACGAGCGCCTGGAGCAGCTGGCGCGCCGCTTCCTGCGCTAGGCGCCGTCGGGCGCCGTCGGGCGTCGTCAGGCGCCGCGCGCGACCTCCCACTCGCGCGGCCGCTGGCGCACCGGGAAGCAGTTCATGTCGAGGTCCGTGCGCGACAGCGCGAGCCCGCGCTCCGGCGGCACGAACAGCCGCGCCCCCTTCGACTGGTTGCAGCCGAGGTCTCCGCGCGCCAGCGACTTGCAGAGCACGACCATGTTGATCGGCTCGCGCGCGTCGACGTGCTTCTGCCAGAGGCGGAAGCTGCGGTCCGGCACCAGGTGGTCGATGTCGAAGTACACCTGGTCGCTGTGGCAGAAGAGGCAGTTCTCGCAGTAGTACACCTGCCCGCGCTGCCGCAGCGGCTCGAACGCGAGCGCCAGCTCGACGCCGGTGACGCGGTGGTCGCGGAGCCAGTGCGCGTTGGCCTCGAACGCCGACTGGCGCTGGGGCTCGGTGAAGTTCTGCCGGGTCGCCATGGGGGCTCCTGAGCGAAAGGGGCCGGAGCGCCGGCCCGGGCACCACGTCGTGCCCGGCCGCGGCGCGCGTCCCCCAACATGTGGCGCCCGCCGGCGCGCGCCAGCGTCCGCCCCGCGGGGATCGCCGGCGCGGCGCTCAGCGCGC
>CBHYLO010000204.1:0-7372 GCA_966128675.1 uncultured bacterium
TCGAGGGTCAGCATGCAGCCGCCGCACTGGCGGGCGCGCAGCTCGGCGGCGCCGAGGCCCCCCGAGGGCGGGGGCACCAGGGGGGAGCGGGCCCGCACGGGCGCGGGCAGCCCCACCAACGCGGCCGGCCGCCCCGCCCCGGCAGCCGCGGGCGGGGTGGCCGGGCGGCTGCCCCGGGCGCCTCCCCCCCCGGTGGCGGGCGCGGTCCGCGCCCGCGCTTGGTCCAGATCGCGACGACGCCGCAGCCGCCACCGCCGCCCGCGCCCATGAACTGGGCGGGCACCGCCGCGGCCCCGTTGTAGATCTCGACGCCTGCCACGTCGGTCGGACGCACGAGCTGGTCGAGGTCCGTGGCGCCGTCGAAGACGCGCATGCCGTCGACCCACACGTCGGGCGCGCAGCCGCCGCGGCCCTGGATCGCGTAGCCGAAGCCCGTGCCGTTGGGCACGACCGAGATGCCCGGCGTGGTGCGCAGCGCGTCGGTCATCACGATCGGGCTGCGCTTGTTGAGGTCGTCCTCGGTCAGGAACCGGCCTCCCATCCCGCGCTTCGCCCGCTCGGAGAAGCCGGTGTAGTCCTTCTGCAGCTTTGTGCGGTCCGCCTGCACGACCACGCTCTGCAGCGTGTTGAGGCGCTCGTCGAGGACCACCCCGACGCTCCCCGTGCGGCGCGCGGCGAGCGTCACGGGCACGCGCTTGGGGGCGTAGCCGATGGCGCGGACCTCCAGCGCGTAGGTGCCCGCGGGCAGCCCACTGAGCGCGAAGTTGCCGGACTCGGTGGTGGTGCCCAGGACGTCGCTGCCCCAGAGCTGGACGCGCGCGCCCTGCAGAGGGCGGCCGTCGCGGGTGCGGACGGTGCCGGTGAGCGCCGCGTTGCCGCGCGCCACCGTGATGGGCTGCTGCAGCCGCCCCTCGCGCGCCGCGGCGGTGTCGGGGAGCACGACCGTGATCACGCTCGTCGAGTCGCCGAGCGCGAAGTCGCGCCGCGTGAGGCTGCGCGGGGGCAGGTGGAGCTCGATCAGGCCCCCGCGGCGCTTGGGCGCCTCGGCGTTGGCCACGAGGTCGACGTCGGCCGGCAGGTCGCACACCAGGTAGCCGCCGTCGGGGCGCACGCGCACGGGGAGCCGGCGCTTCACGTTGCGCACGCCCTCCTCGCTGATGCGCATCTCCGACCAGGTGATGACGATCTTGGCCTCGGGGATCGGATCGCCGTCGTCCGCGTCGCCGACGCTGCCGAGCAGCACCGCGCGGTCGGAGGGCGCCTGCGGGCAGACCCTGGCGCGGACGGCGAGCGGGCCCGGCGTGCCGAGGTCCAGGCGCGCCGCCGTGTCGGGCATGATCTGGACGAGGTGCACCGGCGGCTCGATGCCCAGGGCGTCGAGCGTGGGGTGGAAGAAGCCGGCGAGGTAGCGGCCGGGCTTCACCGCCGGCACGCGCCAGCGCCCCGTCGAGTCGGAGATCGCGGTGTGCGTGATCGTCCGGTCGGCCTCCGCGGCCAGCTGCACCGTGGCGCCGGCGAGCGGCGCGCCCGCGACGCTGTCCATCACGATGCCGCCCACCGGGAGCGGACGCGACGAGTCGGCCGGGAGCGGCGGCGGCGCGGGGCGGGCGGGCGTCGCCGGGCGCGTGCCCGGGCCCGTGGGCCGGGGCGTGCCGCCGAGGGTGCCGGGGCGGGGCTTGGCCTGACCGAGGGCGAGCGACGGCGCCAGCGCGAGGAGGCCCGCCGCGAGGGCGACGAGGGGGCGGCGGGCGGCGTGGGAAGCGGTGGGATGGGTGGAGCGAGGCACAGCCGGACGGGAAGGAGAAGGGTCCTGGTGGATCATCGCTTGGTCCAGACGATGATCGCGCCGCAGGCGTTGGCGGAGACGCCGCCGAACTGCGGGGGGACGGAGCCGAGCGCGGTGTAGATCTCGATCGCCATGACGGACATGGGCGTCACGATCTGGTCGAGATCGTTGGCGCCCTCGACGACGGGCGTGCCGTCGAGGTAGACCGTCGGGACGCAGCCGGCGCGGCCGCGGACGACCTGCCCGAACCGCCGGCCCGGCGCGACGCGGATGCCCGGCGCCGCGCGCAGCGCGTCGCTGACGTACAGCGGCGCGCGACGCTCCAGCTCCGCCGGCCCCAGGAAGGTACCACCGGCGGCGCGCCGGCGACGCTCGGCGAACTCCTCGAGGAAGCGCGAGGCCGGGCTCCGCTTGCCGCGCACGACGACCGACGAGAGCGCGGTGGCGCGCTCGCGGAGCGCGACGGCGACCGTCGCCGGGCGGCGGCGCGCGAGGTCGACGGCCACGCGCACCGGCGCGAAGCCGAGGGCGCGCACGTCGAGGCCGAAGGTCCCGCTGGGGAGGGAATCGAGGGCGAAGGTGCCGGCCGCGCCGGTGGTCGCCGTGCGGCCGATGCCTGCGACCGAGACCTGCGCCCGCGCGAGCGGCTTGCCGTCGGGGCCGACGACCGTGCCGGCGAGGCGCGCGCCGCCGGGGACCCGGACGCCCACCGACGCCTCGCTCGTGTCGGCCACCGCCGCCTCGCTCCGCCGCTCGGCCAGGGTCGCGGTGGCCGAGTCGCCGAGCAGGATGTCGCGCCGCACGAGGCGGTGCAGGGGCAGCTGCACCTCGACGAGCCCGCTGCTCCGGCCGGGCGCCGCGGCGTCCAGCTCGACCGGGGTGTCGGTCGGGACGCCGCAGGCGAGGTAGAGCCCGCCCCCGCGCGCGGCGACCGGCACGCGGCGCTGGACGTTGCGGATGCTCCCCTTCTCGATGACCACTTCGCGCCACCCGATGGACAGTGTCGCGCCGGCGATGGGATCGTCGGAGTCCGCGTCGCGCAGGACGCCCACGATACCGCCCGTCGAGTCCCGTCCGCTCGTGGGGCCGCAGAGCAGCGCGAGCATGCGCTCGGGGCCCGGAATCCCGAGGTCGAGGCGGGTGACCGAGTCGCCCTGGACGATCACGCGAAAGGTCGGCGGCTCGATCTCCAGGGCGTCGAGCGCGGGGTGGAAGTACCCGCCGAGGTAGGTCCCCTGGGGGACCGAGTCGAGCTGCCAGCGGCCCGCGGAGTCGGCGACGGCGGTGCGGGCGGGGGCGCCCGGGGTCGACTCGGGGGCGAGCTGCACGATGGCGCCGACGAGCGGCACGCCGGCCAGGCTGTCCCAGGCGACGCCGACGAGGCGCAGGGGGCGGCCGGCGGGGGCGGCGGCCGGCGACGACTGGGCCGCGAGCGGGGCAGAGGGCAGGGCGAGCGCGCCGAGCGCGCACAGCACGGACGCTCCGATCGTCGGGACGACGCGGGAGGGGCGGCGAGACATCGCGGAGGGCAGAGGTGGACGCGGACCGCCGTCGGGCAGACGTCCACTACCCCGCGGCGCCGGTGCAGGTTCGTACTCGGCGACGCGGCGGGCAAGCGCGGAGGCGCGCGATGCTAGATTGCCCCGCGCGGCGCCGCTGCGACTGCGGGCGGGCGACGCACGACCACCACCGTCCTCTCGGGCACATGACGACCTACCAGAACTTCATCGCCGGGGCGTGGGCCGCCCCCTCGACCGGCGAGTACTTCGACAACGTGAACCCGGCGGACGCGCGCGACCTGGTCGGGCGCTTCCCGAAGTCCGGGCGCGACGACTTGGAGCGCGCGGTGGAGTGCGCGGGGCGCGGTTTCGGGTTGTGGAGCCGCACGCCGGCGCCGGCGCGCGGCGACGTCCTGCGCCGCGTCGGCGACCTGCTGTCGGCGCGCAAGGAGGAGATCGCGAGCCTGATGACCCGCGAGATGGGCAAGCCGCTGCAGGAGACGCGCGGCGACGTCCAGGAGGGCATCGACACCGCGTACTACGCCGCGACCGAGGGGCGCCGCCTCTTCGGGCACACGGTGCCGAGCGAGCTGCGGAACAAGTGGGCGATGACGTACCGCCGCCCGATCGGCGTGTGCGGGCTGATCACGCCGTTCAACTTCCCGCTGGCCATCCCGACCTGGAAGGCGTTCCCGGCGCTGCTGTGCGGCAACGCGGTGATCCTGAAGCCGGCCGAGGACGTGCCGCTGACGGCGACCGTGCTGGTGGAGGTGCTGCTGGAGGCCGGGCTGCCGCCCGAGGTGATCCAGCTCGTGCACGGCATGGGCGAGACGGTGGGCGCGGCGCTCGTGGAGCATCCGCGCGTGCCGGTGATCTCGTTCACCGGGTCGACGGAGACGGGCAGCATCGTCGGCGCGGAGTGCGGGCGCCGGCACAAGCGCCTGTCGCTCGAGATGGGCGGGAAGAACGCGCAGATCGTGCTCGACGACGCGAACCTCGACCTCGCGCTGGAGGGCGTGCTGTGGGGCGCGTTCGGCACGACGGGGCAGCGCTGCACGGCGACGAGCCGGCTGATCGTGCAGGCGGGCGTGCACGACCGCTTCGTGGCGATGCTGGAGTCGCGCGCGAAGGCGCTGCGCCTGGGCGACGGGCGGCAGGCGGGGACCGACGTCGGGCCGCTCATCCACGCCGCGTCGCGCGAGAAGGTGGAGCGCTACGTGGAGGTCGGGGCGGAGCAGGGGGCGGAGCTCGTGACGGGCGGCCGCCGCGCGACGGGCGAGGGGCTGGAGCACGGCTTCTTCTTCGAGCCGACGATCTTCACGGGCGTGACGGCGGGCTCGCGCCTGGAGCAGGAGGAGATCTTCGGGCCGGTGCTGTCGGTGGTGCGCGTGGCGGACGCCGACGAGGCGTTCCGCGTCAACAACGGCGTGCGCTACGGCCTCTCGTCGAGCCTCTACACGCAGGACCTGAACGTCGCCTTCCGCGCGATGCAGGAGCTCGACAACGGGATCACGTACGTCAACGCGCCGACGATCGGCGCCGAGGCGCACCTGCCGTTCGGCGGCGTGAAGGAGACCGGGAACGGGCACCGCGAGGGCGGCTGGGAGGTCTACGAGTTCTACTCGGAGACGAAGGTCTGCTACGTGGACTACTCGGGCACCCTGCAGCGGGCGCAGATCGACAACTACTGACGGCGCGCGACCGGAGCGGCGCGCGATGTGATCGGCGCGCGGCGGCCAGGGAAAATCGGCGGCTCGCGTCCGTCCAACTTCCACGTGCGCCGCTCCCGCCTCCGCCTCCCGCCCTCCTCGCGCGACGAAGCCGTCCCCTCGCCGTCTATGCGTGACGGCCGGGTGACGGCTTCGTCCCTTTCCGGGTCTGTACCGCGGCGTCCTTGCGCCCCTGTCGGGCCACAGTTAATTGGATCTGGTCGCCCCCCGCTTCCCCGCCTCGCCAGCCGTCCGCCCGCTCATGGATCTCGGGACTGGAGCACTGCCCTCGGACGCGGCGACGCCGGCGATGGTGGCGGGCGCCGCCACCGGCGCGGTCCCGGGCATGGCTCCGCCGCGCGACCTGCCGCGGGACGTGCCGCGCGCGTCGGACGCGGCCCGCGCGGCCGCGCTGGACTCGATCAACCGCGCCTCGCCGCTGCAGCTCGGCTGGCTGTGGGAGTGGGCGAAGATCTTCCAGTTCGCGGTCGTGCTGTTCCTGCTCGTCCGCGCGTTCCTGGTCGAGGCGTACAAGATCCCCAGCGGGAGCATGGAAGGGACGCTGCTGGTCGGCGACTTCCTGCTGGTGAACAAGCTGGTCTACGGCGCGGAGGTGCCCCTCACGGGTCAGCACCTGCCGCGCCTTCGTGCGCCGGCGCGCGGCGAGGTCGTGGTCTTCCAGTGGCCGTCGGACCCGCGGAAGAACTTCGTGAAGCGGCTGGTGGGGCTCCCCGGCGACACGCTGGCGATGCGCGGCGGGGTGCTGTTCGTGAACGGCGCGGCGCAGGAGGAGCGCTACGTCACGCACACGGAGCCGGGCGCCGACCCGACGTACGAGGACTTCCGGTGGCAGCGCGGGCACGTGGTGCGCACCGCGTCGGCCGCGGCGCCGGCGGCGGGCCTCGACTCGCTCGACGCGGCGGGCGCGCTCGCGGGCGCGGATCGGAATCCTGGCGACCATCCGTCCCGTAACAACTGGGGACCGCTGATCGTCCCTGCGGACAGCTACTTCGTGCTCGGCGACAACCGGGACAACTCGCTCGACAGCCGGTACTGGGGATTCGTGCCCGACTCGCTCTTGCGGGGCCGCCCGATGGTCGTCTATTACAGCTACGCTCCGGACAGTGCTCGTCGCATGGCCTGGCTGACCGCCGTCCGGTGGTCGCGGCTGGGCGTGCGTGTGCGATAGATCGCCGAAGCTCGCGTCGCGCGGGGACTCCTGGTCCTCGCGCCCGTGAACGGGCGGCCGCCTCCCTCGCGGCCGCCGACCTGACCGCAGGGCGTCCCACGCCGCGCGACGAGGCGCGGCCGGACGGAAGCATCGAGGTTCGAGGAGCAGGCCCCCCATGGCCGTCCAAGGCGTCCCCCGCAAGCATCACGGTTCCGAGGAAGGGTCTCTCGACCAGTACCTCCGGGACATCAGCGCCTACCCGCTCATCTCGCGCGACGAGGAAGCGGAGCTCGCGCGGCGCATCCGCGTCGGCGACCAGGGCGCGCTCGACAAGCTGGTGCGCTCGAACCTCCGCTTCGTCGTGTCGGTCGCGAAGAAGTATCAGAACCAGGGCGTCTCGCTCTCGGATCTGATCAACGAGGGCAACCTCGGCCTCATTCGCGCGGCCCACAAGTTCGACGAGACGAAGGGGATCAAGTTCATCTCCTACGCCGTCTGGTGGATCCGGCAGGCGATCCTGCAGGCGCTGGCGGAGCAGTCGCGCATCGTGCGCGTGCCGCTCAACCGGGCCGGGACGCTGCACCGCATCGGCAAGCGCGCCAACACGCTCCTCCAGGAGCTGGGCCGCGAGGCGACGCACGCCGAGATCGCCGAGGGGATGGAGCTGAGCGAGGAGGAGGTGGCCAAGACGATGGCCATCTCGCAGGGCCACCTCTCGCTCGACGCGCCGCTCACCCCGGGCGAGGACAACCGGCTGCTCGACTACCTCGCGGACGACGTCTCGGCGCCGCCCGACGAGCAGACGTTCGAGAAGGCGCTGACGGAGGCGATCGAGGAGTCGCTGGCGAGCCTGAAGGAGCGCGAGGCGAAGATCCTGCGCCTCTACTTCGGTCTCGACGGCGAGGAGCCGATGACCCTCGAGCAGATCGGCGCGCTGCTGGGCATCACGCGCGAGCGGGTGCGGCAGATCAAGGAGAAGGCGCTCTCGCGCCTGCGGCACGTCTCGCGGGCCCGCGCGCTGGAGTCGTTCCTCGGCTGACGGCGATGCCCACCGACGGCGCGCCCACGGGCGCGCCGGCGGTATTGGGTCCGGGTGGCGGGCTCCGGGTCCCCCAACGCGGGGTAGGGCGGACCCCCCGGCCCCGGGCTCCCCCCCGAGGCCTGTTGCTAGGCCTCTCCCACGGGAGCAACCATGCTCGTCCGCACT
>CBHYLO010000205.1:0-7336 GCA_966128675.1 uncultured bacterium
ACGGAGCCGGCCGAGTCGAGCTGGCGGGCCGGCTCGTCGGCGGCGAGCGCGGCGACGACGACGCCGGAGTCGGGCGCCGCGGCGGCGCGCAGCAGCTCCTGCACCGCGACGCCGCGGCCGAAGTGCGCGACGGCGCGGCGCCCCGCGTCGAGCTCCAGGTCCGCGTCCAGCACCTCGGCGAAGGCGTCGCGCGCCTCGGCGTAGCGGCGCGCGTCGAGCAGCGCGCGCCCCTGCTGCAGGCGCGCGGCGACCGCGGCGTCGGAAGTGATGCGCACCGGCGCCGGCCGCGTCTGGCCGCCGACGGGCACGGCGAGCAGCAACGCGAGCAGCAGCGCGAGCGCGCGGGACGGGATGGGCGCGCGCATCGCGTCACTCCTGCGGCCGGTGGAGCGGCGCGTCGTCGGCCGGGTCCACCGGGAAGTAGGTCCAGAGGTGCAGCGTCACGGGCTGCTGGCGCGCGCGGCGCGCGAGCGTCCGCAGCTCCGCCGCGCCGCGCACGGTGTCGGGCGGCGTGCGCTCGGGGTACACCAGCAGGTCCATGCGGCAGCGGTAGCTCGCGCCGCCGCCGCTGCGGCTGCAGCCGGCGAGCGACATCTCCGTGGTGTCCTGCCGCGCGCTGGCGATCGGGCCCGTGGCCGGGTCGACGACGTGCATGCGGACGACGAACACCGGGTTGCGCACCGGATCCGCGCGCAGCGCCCGCGGGCCCACGCCGACCACCACGTCCGGCGCCTCGCCCAGCGTGACGCCGCCGCGCTCGGCCAGCGGGATCTGCCACAGCAGGTTGGTGAGGATGCCCTGCGTCTCCGACGGCCGCGCGAGGATCGTGCGCAGCTGCGCGCTCCACGCGGCGCTCAGGCGGGGCACGCTCTGCCAGTCGGCCGCCGGACGCGTGGCGATGGCGTTGAAGCTCTCGAACGGGACGTGCGTCGTGCGCGTGCCGCGGCGCGCGTGCTTCCCGCGCAGCGACAGCGCGAGCTTGCCCGTCTGCGCCTCCGAGTTGACCCACGCGACCACCAGCGTGTCCGGCGCGGCCGTCGGGCGCCACTCGAGGAAGCCGAAGCTCCGCTCGAAGGCGGCGCGCACCGAGTCCGCGAGCGCGCCGCGCAGCGCGGCGCAGCGCGCCGTGCAGCCGTCGTCGCCGAGCTGCGTGCGGTAGAGCGGGCCGTCTACGCGCACGTCGAGCGTGACGGGCGCGCGCGCCACCTGCGCGGCGGGCGCGTGCAGGGGCAGCGCCAGCGTGGCGAGCAGGGCGACGCGCGCCGCGCGCCCGCTACGGCTCCAGGAAGATGGTCGTGATCGCACGGGTCACCCTCGTCGTGTCGGATCGCACCAGCGTGCCGTCGCGGCGGTGGAGCTCCCACCGCAGCAGGTCCCCGACGACCAGCGGGCGCACGCTGCGGCGCCGCTCGACCGCGGCCCACTGCCGCAGCGTGGCCGCGACGTCCGCGTCGCGGGCGGCGAGCGCCGCGCTGTCCTGCAGCGCCGTCGTGTCGGTGAGGTACGCGCGCAGCCGCTCCGTCCAGCGGCCGAGCGTGGCCGTGTCGGGCGGCGCGGGCTCGGGGAAGCCGACGACGACCGCGCGGAGCGCCGCCAGCGGCGCGCGCGCCAGCACCGCGCTCGTGTCGACGCCGTCGCGGATCGTCAGCACCGGGCGCGCGCTCGAATCCGCCAGCAGGCGCAGCATCGCCGGCGCGGGCACCGCGGCCAGCGTCGCCAGCGAGTCGAAGTCGTCGGGATACTGGATGGTCGTCGGCACCCAGGGCAGCACGAGCCGGCTGGCGCTCGCGAGCCCCGGGCCGGCCACCCAGACGCGCCGGCCGGTGGGCGGCATCCAGACGCGGAACGCGACGGGGGTCGTCAGGCGGTTCAGCGGCGCGGTGGGCGCCGCGGCGAAGCGCGCGGAGTCCTCGAGCGTGCGCCCGCCCTCCACCATGCGCAGCCGCGTGCGGACGCCCGGGTCCACCGACTCCACGCGCACGGTGGAGCAGAGCAGGCTCGCGGTCGCGAGCACGCCCAGCAGCAGCGCGAGCGCGCGCAGCACCGCGCGACGCGCGAGCGCGGCGCGGGCGGCGCCGGTGACCCACGACTTCGCGTCGTCGGGCGCGACGCCCCAGGCCGCGGCCGCGAGGCCCAGCACCGGCAGGTGCGTGACGAAGAACGACAGCCACCGCTCGGCGTGCAGCCGCATCCAGATGCCGACCGCGAGGTCGAGCAGCAGCAGCACCGCGAGCGCGCGCAGCTCGATCGGCATGCCGGCGCGGACGGGCGCGGGATCGGGCACCGGGGGCGCCGCGGCGTCGGCGCGCGGACCGAAGTCCGTGCGCTCGGGTCGGGGCGTGCGCGGGTGCTCGAGGTGGGCCACGCGGTGCTCCCTGCTGGCCGGCGCGCGACGCGATCGCGGCCGTCGTCGGCGCGAGCGTCCTCGGGCTCCATGTATACGGCGCGCGCCGGGGGCGCGCAAACACGATCAGGCGCCGCGCCGCGCGTCCAGGGCCCCGCGCACGTGCGCCAGCAGCTCGTGCGGCGCGTAGGGCTTGGGGACGAAGCGCTCGGTGTGCGCGTGGATCCCGCGCCGCAGCACCTCGTCCTCGGTGTAGCCGGAGGTGAAGAGCACGGGGAGCCCCGGACGGGCCGCCTCCAGCCGGGCGGCCAGCTCGCGCCCCCCGATCCCCGGGAGCACCACGTCGGTGAGCAGCAGGTCGAGCGGCCCGCGATGCTCCGTCGCGAGGCGGATCGCCTGGTCGCCGCTGGCGGCCTCGATGACCGTGTAGCCGCCGCGCTGCAGGATGCGGCGCGCGAGGGCGCGCACCGCCTCGTCGTCCTCCACCAGCAGCACGGTCTCGCTGCCGCCCGACGCGCCGGGCGCGACCTCCGGGATCGCCGCGGCGAGCTCGGCGTTCGCGGCCTGCGGGAGGAAGATCTCGAACGTCGTGCCCAGCCCCACCTCGCTGCGCAGCCGGATGTGTCCCCCGCTCTGCTGCACGATGCCGTAGACGGTCGCCAAGCCCAGCCCCGTGCCCTTCCCCGTGGGCTTCGTGGTGAAGAACGGCTCGAAGACGCGCGCCTGCGTGGCGCGGTCCATCCCCGCCCCGGTGTCGGTCACCGCGAGCACGACGTACGCGCCCGCCGGCGCGCCCGGCACGTCCGCCACCGCGTCGACGCCGAGGAAGACGCGGCGGGTGCGGATGTGGAGCCGCCCGCCGTGCGGCATCGCGTCGCGCGCGTTCACGACGAGGTTCACGATCACCTGCTCGATCTGGCCGGGATCCGCCTCGACCGCCGGCAGCGCGGCCTCCAGCTCCGGGCGCAGGTCGATGTCGGCGCCGATCAGCCGGCGCAGCAGCGCGACCATCTCCGCGACGACCGCGTTCAGGTCGGTGAGCCGGGGCCGCAGCACCTGCTTGCGGCTGAACGCGAGCAGCTGGCCCGTCAGCCGGCTCGCGCGCTGCGCGGCGGCGCGGATCTCGGCCACGTCGTCGCGCAGCGGGTCCGCGGACGGCATCGCCGACTCCAGCAGCTCCGCGTAGCTGGTGATGACGGTCAGCAGGTTGTTGAAGTCGTGCGCGATGCCGCCGGCGAGTCGGCCGACGGCCTCCATCTTCTGCGCCTGCCGCAGCTGCTCCTCGGCCGCCTGCAGCGCCGCCTCCGCCTTGCGGCGCGTGGTGACGTCGCGGACGACCATCAGCGTCGCGGCGCGCCCCTCGTACTCGAAGGTGGTCGCGGCGAGCTCGCCGTGCACCTCCTGCCCGTCGAGGCGCCGGAAGGGCAGCTCGACCGCCGACGCCGGCTCCTCGGCCGCCAGCACGTGCCGCAGCCGCTCCGCGACGCCCGGCTTGGCGTCCGGGTGCACGAGGTCCAGCAGCGGCCGGCCGACGAGCTGCGACGCCGACGCCGCGCCGAGCTGGCGGCGCGCGGCGTCGTTGACGAGCTGGATGCGGTCGTCGGCGTGCACGATGACCGCGTCCGGCGACAGCTCGACGAGGCGGCGGTAGCGGTCCTCGCTGCGCCGCAGCTCGTGCTGCAGCGTGCCGAGGCTGGTCGCCATCGCGTTGAAGCTGCCGCCGACGCGCGCCAGCTCGTCGTCGTGGCGCATCGGCACGCGCGCGGTGAGGTCGCCCGCGCCCAGGCGGCCGGCGGCGCGCGACAGCTCGTCCAGCGGCAGGAGGAGGCGGCGCTGCACGAAGCGCAGCGCCAGCACCACGCACACGAACAGCAGCCCCGCCAGCAGCGCCGCCGCGCCGTACAGGCGGCGCTGCAGCTCCGCGTGCCGGTGCAGCGCCGCGTCGTAGTCGGCCGCGCGCAGCGCGAGGAACCGGTCGAGCGCCGCCTGCAGCGGATCGCCCGCGGCGACGACGGCCGCCGCCCGCACGCGCACCACCGCCGGCGTCGAGTCGCGCCGCGCGTCGAACGCCTCCTGCGCGCGCACCTCCAGCGCCTGGTGCAGCTCCTTCACGCGCTCCACCTGCAGGCGCTGCGGCAGCGAGAGGTCGCGGAAGAGGTAGCGCCGCACCGCGGTGTAGACGCTCTCGCCGCGGTCGCGGAAGTCGGCGAGCGTCTCGGGGCGCGGGTCGTCCAGGTAGCTCGCCGCGTACAGCAGCTGCCGCGCGACGTCGCGGTTGATGCGGTCGACGATCTGCTGCTCGGCGAGCAGCGTGCGCGCCTCGCCCTCCAGCGCCACGCGCATGCGCGTCGTGACGAGCAGCAGCCCGGCGGTGGCGAGCACCATGACGGCCACGAGCGTCGCCGCGCCGCCGGCGATCAGCGTGCGCACCGACACGCCGTGCAGCGGCCCGCGCCCGGGACTCACGGGTTGCTCACCGCGCGCACCCCGTCGGGACGCACCTCGGCCAGGCGCAGCGGCCGGTTGGCGTCGCCCGCGCTGTCGAACGCGATGGGGCCCGAGATGCCCTCGTGCGCCGGCCGCGCGCTGCCCACGCCGGCGAGCCAGTCGCGCATCGCCGGGCGGGTGCGCGCGCCGTCGCGCATCGCCGCCGCCAGCAGCATGGTCGCGTCGTAGGCCAGCAGCGCCTCGGCGGTCGGCTCGTGGCCGACGGTGGCGACGAACCGCGCGCGGAACGCCTGCAGCGGCGCCGACGGCCCCGCGGGATCGACGAAGCGCACGAAGCGCACGCCGGCGAAGCGGGCCGGCTGCACGTAGACCGGGCCCAGGTCGAGCGCGTCGCTGCCGAGGACCGGGAGCGTGGGCCGCAGCGGGCGCAGCGTCCCGAGCAGGCGCGCGAGCTGCGGCGGCCGGCCGACCCAGACCAGCAGGTCGGGGCGCGCGTCGGCCGCGGCCCGCGCCACCAGCGCGAGCTGCACGGAATCGCCCGGCTCCAGGTACGGCGCCTCGTAGACGACGGGCGTCGCGTGCCGGTCGAGCTGCGCGCGCACCGCCACCTGGAGCGCGTGGCCGTAGTCGTCGTTCACGTACACGAGCGCGACCCGGCGCGCCCCCGCGCGCACGATCTCCGCGACCAGGAACTCCGCCTGGCGGCGGTCGTCGGGCACCAGGCGGAAGCTGTAGGGCCCCGCCTGCGAGAACAGCGGCGCCGTCGTCGTCGGGGCGACGTGCGCGAGATGCCGCGCGTTGTAGATCTGCGACGCGGCGAGGCTGGCGGCGCTGTTGGAGTGCCCGACCACGCCGACCACCGTCGCGTCCGACGCGAGCGAGTCGGCGACGCGGATCGCGCGCTGGGCCGCGGCGACGGACTCCATCTCGGCGACGCGGATCCGCAGCGAGTCGCCGGCGATCCCGCCGCTGGCGTTGACGTCGGCGACCGCGAGGCGCGCCGCCGCGACGCCGTCGGTGCCCATCGCGACGCCGATCGTGTCGCGCGCCGCCTCGCGGCAGGCGAGCAGGGCGAGGACGAGCAGCAGCCCGATGCCGCGCGCGCGGGCGCTCATGCGGACAGGGGGCTCACGGGACGCTCACCGCCTGCACCCCGTCGGGGTGCACCTCGGCCAGGCGGTGCGCGCGCACCACGTCGCCCGCGCTGTCGAACGCGATGGGCCCCGAGAGGCCCCGATACGCGGGCCGGGCGGTGCCCACCCCGGCCAGCCAGGCGCGCACCTCCTCGCGCGTGCGCGCGCCGTCGCGCAGCGCGGTGGCCAGCAGCATGGTGGCGTCGTAGCCGAGCACCGCGTCGGTGGTCACCTCGCGGCGGGTCCGCGCGCGGTAGCGGTCCCGGAACGACGCCAGCGCCTGGCCCGGCGCGCCCGGATCGACGAAGCGCACGAAGCGGACGTTCGGAAAGTCGGCCGGGCGCGCGTACGTGTAGTTCGCGTCCACGCCGTCGCTGGCGAGCACCGGCAGCGCCGGGAGGTGCGCGGCGAGCGCCTCGAGCATCTGCTTCAGCTCGAGCGGCCGGCCGAGCCACACCAGCAGGTCCGGCCGCTCGGCGGCGAGCGCGCGCGCGGCGGACGCCAGCCGCCCCGGGTCGCCCGACTCCACGTAGGCCGTCTCGTACACGATCGGCGTGCCCTGGCGCGCCAGCCCGGCGCGCACGGCCCCCTGCAGGCCGCGGCCGTCGGCGTCGGGGACGTAGACGATCGCGACCCGCCGCGCCCCCTCGCGCGCGACCTCCGAGGTCAGGAACTCGGCCTGGCGCCGGTCGTCCGGCACGAGCCGGAAGCTGTACGGGCCGGCGGCGGAGAAGAGCGGCGCGGTGCTCGTGGGGGCGACGTGCGGCAGGTGGCGCGCGTTGTAGATCTGCGAGGCGGCGAGGCTGGCCGCGCTGTTGGAGTGGCCCACCACCGCGACCACCGCGGGATCGGCGGCCAGGCTGTCCGCGATGCCGATGGACGACTGCGCCCTGGTGGCGGCCCCGGTCGCGATGACGCGCAGCGCCAGCGAGTCGCCGTCGATGCCGCCCGAGGCGTTCACGTCGGCCGCCGCGTACTCGGCGCCCACGGTGCCGTCGCCGTCGAGCGCGACCCCGAGCGCCACGTCCCGCGGCTCGCCCCCGCAGGCGGCGGCCGCGAGGACGAGCAGGGGGCCGAGGCGGCGTGATCCGTCGCGCATGCGGAGGGTATACGTGGGGGACCGCGGGGCCGACAGGGGCGCGACCGGACGGGGGTGCCGCAAGATGCCGACCCACCGTGCCCGCGCACCAGCGGATCGGCCCCGCCGGCTACCTCGCCATCGCGCACGGATGCAAACTTCCGGGCGATGATCCCGGGACGGCCCCACCGCGAGCGCTCGCGTGGGCCGGCCCCCCTCCCGCTCGACCGTCATGCCCCGACTTCACGCCGGCCGCGCCGCGGCCCTGCTCACCGCCGTCGCCCTCGTGGCGGGTCCGGGCGCCGCGCCCGCGGCCGCCCAGTCGTCGGCGTC
>CBHYLO010000206.1:0-7320 GCA_966128675.1 uncultured bacterium
GCGGCGCGGGGCCGGCGGGCGCATCGGCGCAGGCGGCGAGCGCCGCGAGGGCGCCGAGCAGGGTCACGCGAACCACGGTGAGACGATTCATCGCGGCGTCCCCTCCCCTGTGGCATGCCGGCCCGACGCGCGGCCGACAGCGAAGTCCAACGTGCGCGGCGCGCCGTCACACCATCGTCGATGCAGCGCGCGATGCCGCTCCGACCAGGACTCGAACACAGTGGGGACCGACGGCGCGACGAGCAAGACCGACGTTTATCGACACTGGCAACACGTCGCCACATGGTCGAGCACGGCAGAACGCCGCACCGCATACGGGAAATCGCGACGCGGCGGGCCATCGACACGACGAGGGGGCGGCCGAAGCCGCCCCCTCGTCGTGCGCGAGCTCGCCGTGCGGGCGATCAGATCGCGCGCGCGCCCGACACCGTCCACGTGCGCTTGCCGATCTTCAGGTCGCCGACCACGCCCTCGTCCGTCGTGCGCAGCGTCAGCGTGCCCTTCCCCTCGGCCGTCACGATGCGCGCCACGAGCGCCTCGTTCTCGACCTTCACGTCGGTGATGCCCGACGCGTGCTGGTCGACCATCAGCATGCCCATGAGGTGCTGGCCGTTCGGCTCGATCAGCACGCGCGCGTCGACGACCGCGCCGTCCTTGCGCTCCGAGAGCGTGATGCGGTAGACGCCGACCCAGCGCGCCGCCGACGACGGCGTCTCGGACTTGGCGACGAGCGTGGTCTCGGCGGCGACGACCGGGCGCGCGTGCAGCGGCGCGAAGGCGATCGTGGAGAGCGCGAGGGCGGCGAACAGCGAGCGGCTATTGATCGAGACGCGCATGGCGTGATCCTCGGAGTGTTCGAGTGTGGTCCCGGCCCCTGCACCGCGGCCGGCGCGGGCGCAGTACGCACACGCCTGGTGCTGCACGGCGCGTGTGCGGTCCTGCGGCGACGTCGCGAGCACGATCGTGATCGGCGACGGATTCCCGTACGCAGCGCGTGGATCTCGGTTTCAGCCGATCGCGTCGCGCCCATGGTGCACCATGCGGCGTGACGCGCTCCATCGCCTGCGTGACCCTTCGACACGGCGATCCGCGCGAGGGTTTCCTGGCCGTACGGCCGATCACCCGCGCGAGTTGTTCACGCGCGGTTCACGCGACGTTCGCATGCGGACACGCACGCAGGTACGCATGTGTGCACGCACGCATGTGTGCACGCACGCATGTGTGCACGCACGCATGCGTGCATGCGGCGGCCTGCGGGTCGGATGACCCGGGTCGCTAGCGCTTGCGCGCGGGCGTGCGCGGCGCGAGCACGCTGTCGGTCGCGGCCGACGAGTCGTCGTCGAACGTCGGCACGGTCGGACGCGGCACCACGCGGCGCACCACCGTGTCGCGCGCCACGGCCACGGGCGTCGGCGCCGGCGCGGCCACCGCGCGGCGCACGGCGACGGCGCGCGGCGGCATCCCCGCAGACTCGCGCAGGTACGGCAGCGGATCGATGGGCGTGCCGGTCCACCAGCGCCGGTCGGCGCCGAGGCGCGCCACCTGGAAGTGCAGGTGCGGGACGTCCGGCGGCGCGTTGCCCGTGGTGCCCACGAAGCCCAGCGTGTCGCCGCGCAGCACGGTCATCCCCTCGAGCAGCCCCTCGCGGTAGCGGTCGAGGTGCGCGTAGTAGTAGACGAAGCGCTCGTCCGGATCGGTCGTGTAGATCGTGATCCCGCCCAGGGCGTTCGAGCGCAGCTTCCAGATGCGGCCGTCGTCCGCGCTCAGCACGGGCGTGCCGCGCGGCGCCATGATGTCCACCGCGAGGTGCAGCCGCTCCCCGCGCCCGTCGGCGAAGGCGTCGCGCACCTCCTCCACGCGCACGCCCGCCACCGGCACGCGCAGCCGGCGCTCGCGCAGCCGCTCGGCGTCCTCCTCCGACGGCGGGGCCGGGATCGAGGCGACCACGGGGACGCTCGGCCGCGCGGGCGACGCGGGGCGCAGGCCGCCCGCGCAGGCGGTCAGCAGGAGCATCGCCGGGAGGGCGAGCGGGAGGGCGGTGACGAGGGACGGGCGCACGGCGGGATGCTGCGACGGCTGCGGCAGGCGGGGACGACGGGGCACGCAGGGGTGACGAGCGGGCACGCCCGAGGTCTCGCCAGGCTCTCGCCAAGCTCTCGCGCCCCGACCCGAAGTCAAGCCGGCGCGCGCCGTCGCGGCGGCACCCCTCCTGCCCCACTGCACGGTCGCGGCCGCCCGCCCGTGCTCCGGCGGCGCCATCCCCCGAAGCACCGCGACCGCCCAGCGGTCGCCCCGACAGGAGGTCCCATGCGACGACTCGCCCGCGCCCTCGGCGCGCTCTCCCTGACCCTCTGCGCCGGCGGCGCCGTGGCCCTCGCACCCGACCGGGCCGACGCCCAGGGCAAGGGACGTAAGTCCTGGCAGCAGAACGACAAGCAGTACCGGAAGGAGCTCAAGCGGCAGGCCAAGGCGGAGCGCAAGGAGGCCCGCCGCCCGGGCACCACGCGCCTCTACGACCGCCGCGGGGACGACCGCTGGAACGACCGGTACGACGACCGCTACGACGCCCGCTACGACCAGCGGCGCTTCGTCCCGAGCCGCCGCGTGCCCGTCCGGACGTACAATTCGGGGTCGTTCCGGGTCCCGCCGGGGCACATGCCACCGCCGGGCATGTGTCGAATTTGGATCGACGGTGTCCCCCCTGGGCGACAGCCGCGCGCGACGACCTGCGCCGCGGCCGAGCGGAACCGGCCCTACAACGCCCGGGTCATCTACGGGACGCCGCGCTACGGCGACTTCGACGACCGGCGCGATGGCGGCGTCTACGACCGGAGCCGCACGCGCTACCCGGACGGCCGCACGGTGGACCCGCGGATCCCGCTGCCGGGACGGACGGTGCCGCTTCCCTTCCCGTAAGCGCTGCGGACTGCGGGCTGCGGGTCCGAACGACGAACGGCTCTGACAGGATGACGGGATGACCAGGAGGCTCCGTGCGGCGCGACGTCCCATGCGCTTCACGGAGCCTCCTCGTTCATCCCGTCATCCTGTCCAGAGCTTTTCGTCCTTCCGGTCCGATGCACCCGACACGGGTCGGCGAACGAGGAGTTACGGATGCTCCGGATGAGGCGGATGCTCCGGATCGCTCCATGGAGCGCACGGAGCGTTGCCGCCGCGAGGAGCGATCCGCACGATCCGTCTCATCCGGAGCATCCGGAGCCGAACGCGTAGTTCGTGCACGCCGGCCACGACGCCGCACGCCGAGGGCACGGAACAGGATCCGCAGCCCGCAGCCCGCAGCCTCACTTCCGCAGCACGAACTCCAGCACCCGCCCGTCCACCCGCTCCGCGGGGCGCAGGCCGAGCACGCGGGCCAGCGTCGGCGCCAGGTCGACCACGCCCGCGGGCTGGTCGTAGCGGCCCGCCCGGAAGGGCGCGCCCCACAGCACGAGCGGCACGTGCGCGTCGTCGTCGTACGGGGAGCCGTGCTCCGCGGCGATGCGCGTGCTCCACACGCTGCCCGAGTCGAGCGTCACCACGACCGAGATCGGGTAGTCCGCCGGCACGCTGTGCAGCCACCGGCGCGCGATCGCGTCGCGCACCGTGTCGGCCTTCGCCAGCCGCTCCAGGCGGTCCACGCGGCGCACGCCCGGCACCGCGCGCAGCGTCGACTCGGCCGCCGCCAGCAGGGAGTCCTCGCGGATGCGCGCCGCGGACAGCGCGCGGCGGTCGACGTAGAGCGCGCCGTTGTCGAGCAGCACCGCCCACGGCGAGAGGCCGCGCGCCGCGAGCCCCGCGCGCACCGGCGCCAGCGCGCTGTCCGGATCGACGCGGCGCGGCACCATCGACGCGGGCCGGCGCGCGTCGTTCGCGGCGATCTCCGGGAAGCGCGTGATGCCGTGGTCCGACGTCAGCGCGACCACCACGCGCGACGAGTCGCGCAGCGCGAACAGCGAGTCGAGGAAGCCGCCGAGCGCGCGGTCCACGCGCAGCACCTGGTCGTGCAGCTCGCGCGAGTCCGGCCCGTACTGGTGGCCCACCGCGTCGGTGGACGACAGCGAGACGACCAGCAGGTCCGTGCGCCCCGACGCGCCGAGCTTCAGCGCGCGCACGCCTTCGAGCGCGAAGGCGAGCGTCAGCTCGTCCATGAACGGCGTCGCGCGCACGATGTCGGCCGCCAGCATCGAGTCCTGCGGCAGCACGTGCGGGAACGGCACCGACGCGCCGCCCGGCGCGGGCACGCTCGGCGGCTCGGGATACGAGTCCGTCGGGAAGAGCGGCGTCCACGCGCGGCCGGCCATGCGCTGTCCCAACTGCCGGCGGTCGAACGCCTCGACCCACGCGGGCAGGCGGTCGGCGTACCAGCGGCTGGTCGTGAAGCGGCCGTTGGTGGCGTACCAGTAGGCCTGCGCGGTGGCGCGGTCGCCGGTGCGCGCGCGGCCCAGCGGGAGGATCGCGCCGCGGTCCTTGCGCGAGACCGCCAGCACCTGCGCGCGGCCGTCGCGCGCCACCAGCCAGTCGGCGAGCGTGGTGCCGCGGAAGCGGCGCGGCGACGCCGGGTCGCCCATGCCGCTGTCCACGCCCACGAGCGGGCTCCCCGGATCGTCGACGCCGAGGAGGTTGCCGATGATGCCGTGCGAGCGCGGATAGCGCCCCGAGAGCACCGTCGCGTGCCCGGGCGCCGTCTCGGTGATCGCGTGGTCG
The DNA here is from genome assembly GCA_966128675.1 of uncultured bacterium. Classification (GTDB taxonomy): domain Bacteria; phylum Gemmatimonadota; class Gemmatimonadetes; order Gemmatimonadales; family Gemmatimonadaceae; genus Roseisolibacter. The sequence continues at coordinate 4,702 of CBHYLO010000206.1, forward strand.
TGCACCGCGCGCGTGAGCACGGCGCCGCCGCGCGCGAGGCGCGCCAGCCCGCCGCTCAGCTGCGGCCCGAAGCGGTCCAGGTAGTCGGCGCGCAGCTGGTCGACGACCACCACGACGACCAGCGTCGGCGCGGGCGGCTGCCGGGCGGCGATGGGCACGGGCGCGGGCACGGCCGACAGCGCGCCCAGCAGCCCGAGGCCGCCGGCGGCGAGGTCGAACGCGGAGCGGCGCGCGAGGAGGGCGGGCAGCAGCGGCACGCCCCGAATGTACGTCGCCCGGCCCACCGCGCCACGCGCGCGTTCTGGCGCCTCCTCCGGGAGAGCCGTATGGTAGACCCGTCCGCTCCTCGCCGCTGCTGCGCCGCTCCCCCACGCGACCTCCATGTCCGCCTGGCTGCGCCGGCTGCTCTCGGACGACCGGCTGGTCGTCCGCATCGTGCTCCACTACGCGCTGCTGTTCGGCGGCGGCGCGCTGCTGTGGCGGACGATCCCCGACGACACGCGGCGCGCGACGCTGGCCGCGTTCGCGCCGATGCTGCTCTCCGACGCGGGCGCGCTGGCCGCGCTGCTGCGCGGCGACGCCGTCACCGCGCTCACGCCCACGCTCGCCTCGCACCGCTCCATCGCGCTGACCGTCCTCGGCGCCACGCTGGGCGCGTTCCTGCTGTCGCTGCCGGTCGCGTGGACGTACATGCTGACGCGCGAGCGGAAGGGCTACCGCCAGAGCGTGGTGCACACGCTCGTGCTGCTGCCCGTCGTCGTGGCGGGCGTCGTCGTGCTGGTGAAGACGAGCCTCGCGCTGGCGTTCAGCCTCGCGGGCATCGTCGCCGCGGTGCGCTTCCGCAACACGCTCGACGACAGCAAGGACGCGACGTTCCTCTTCCTCGCGGTCGGGCTGGGGCTGGCCGCGGGCGTGGAGCTGGACGTCGCGATGGTGCTGTCGGTGCTGTTCAACGTGGCGACGCTGGTGCTGTTCTACACCGACTTCGCGCGCACCCCGCCGGCGGTGGAGGGCGAGCGCGCGAAGCGGCAGCTGGAGCGCGCGATGGCGATCGCCAACCGCACCAGCCAGTTCGTCGCGCGCGTGGACGAGGAGGTGCTGCGCACGCTGGCGCCCGCGCAGCTGGACGCGCTGGCGACGCGCGTGCGCCGCCGCCGCGAGGAGGTCGCCGCCGACCTGCCGAGCGTGCCCGAGCTGGAGTTCGACGCGCGGCTGCTGGTCGAGACGACCGACGCCGACGCCGCGCGCGCGCTCGTGGAGTCGGTGCTGGAGACGCGCGTGAAGCGCTGGGCGGCCGAGGACTCCGGGCACGGCGCGGGCGACGGCGACCAGGTGCTCGCGTACCACGTGCGCTGGAAGAAGGGGACGTCGCCGGCCGCCGTGCTGGACGCCGTGCAGGCCGAGGCGACGCCGTTCGTCGTCCGCGCGGAGATCGCCTGAGGAGATCGCCGATGACCCCACTGCGACGCATCCACCCCGACACGTGGCGCCGCGCGGCGCTGCTCACCCTCCTCGCGCTCGCGGCGGCGCTGCCGCTGTGCGCGCAGGACGCGCCCAAGGCGAAAAAGACGCCGAAGCCGAGCGCGCTGTTCGCGACCGACTCGCTGCTGACGTTCACGCTGGTGACCGACTTCCAGGGGCTGGCCAGCCAGCGCGACACGATGAAGCACAAGGCGTTTCCCGGCGTCGTGCGCGTCGCGACCGCGCAGGGGGAGCGGTCGCTGCCGGTGGAGGTGTACACGCGCGGGCACTACCGCCTGCGCTCCGACCGGTGCTCGTTCCCGCCGCTGCGCGTCGTGTTCGGCAAGGGGACGAAGGACACGCCGTTCGACGACCAGAAGGCGCTGAAGCTGGTGACGCACTGCCGCGACAACTCGGAGGACTACCAGGACTACGTGCTGCGCGAGTTCCTGGCCTACCGCGCGCACGCGCTGGTGACGCCGGCGAGCTTCCGCGCGCGGCTGGCGCGCGTGCGCTACGTGCGGTCGCGCGACACGACGAAGGTGCTGGAGCGGTACGGCTTCCTGCTGGAGAGCGAGCGCGAGCTGGCGCGGCGCATGGGCGGGCGGCTGCTGGAGGCGAAGAACGCGCGCTACGGCGACATCGCGCCCGACTCCGCCGTCGCCCTCTCGATGTGGCAGTACTTCCTCGGCAACACGGACTGGTCGCTGTCGGCGCTGCACAACGTGCGGCTGGTGCAGCGCGAGCAGGACGTGTTCGCGGTGCCGTACGACTTCGACTTCTCGGGCTTCGTGGCCGCGAGCTACGCGATCCCCGACCCGATGCTGCCGATCAAGTCGGTGACGGAGCGGCTCTGGCGCGGCCCCTGCCCCACGCGCGAGGCGATCGCCGCGGCGACGGCGCCGTTCCTCGCGCAGCGCGCCGCGATGGAGGCGGTGCCGCGCTCGCTGCCCGGCGTGGAGAACGGCTGGGCCGAGCGCGCGCAGCGCTACATCCGGCAGTTCTACGACGACGTGCGCGATCCGGGGCGGTTCGCGTCGTTTGCGCGCTCGGTACGGCCGGGGTGCCCGTTGAGCAACTGAGTGGTGGTGGAACGGCGAACGGCATTGCACGGATGAAGATCTGAACGGTTCGGATGACCGCCGAAGCTCCACGTGA